>DAOSBX010000011.1:0-61859 GCA_035361075.1 Candidatus Hydrogenedens sp.
CTCCATTGACAAAATAGCCATTCGCGTCCAACCCTGTAACTTCTTTCGTCAATGTTACTAATGCTTGGACATTCATAGAGAGCATCATTACTGTCATAACACAAACAGCAAGATAAGTCCCTCTGATTACCGTTGCTTTACTCAAATTATTCATCGTACCTACCTCCATTGTTAGAGTTTTATTTTAAAATTTATATTTCCTTCCATAAAAAGAAAAAACATTCATTTCCTGTAATATTACACAATTTTATCTTAAATGTCAAATAAATTTTCTACCATCAAAATTTATATGATTTTTCCATAATATACAATTTGATTTTAAGAAGTCAAATAAAAAAATAATACATAAAAAAATTTAACTTTTTATAAAGGAGCACATCATGAATAAAGAAATACCTTCAAAAAATAAACCTTGTCGTCGCGATTTCATAAAGGTAATAACTACAACTGCTTTAACCTCATCAATTATGGCTAAAACGGTCTCAGCTCAGGATTCAACTCCCAAACAAGGTCGTATTAAGCAGTCTGTTTCGCGTTGGTGTTATGGGAAAATTCCCATGCCTGAATTTTGCAAAGCAGTAAAAGAGATGGGCTTGGTTGGTATTGATTTACTTGACCCGAACGAATGGGCAATTGTCAAAGAGCATGGGCTTATCTGCACTATGGCAAATGGTCCTGGGGGAATCGAAAAAGGCTGGAACGACCCCGCCAATCATAAACGCCTCATTGAAAATGCGGAGAAAAGACTCCATGAGGTAGCCTCTGCAGGTTTGACAAACATGATTGTTTTCTCCGGTAATCGCGGTAAAATTGATGACAAAGAAGGACTGGAAAACTGTGCTAAAGGTTTAAAAGAAATCATCCCATTAGCAGAACAATTAGGTGTCAATGTCATTATGGAACTGCTCAACAGCAAACGCGACCATAAAAATTATATGTGCGACCATACTATTTGGGGTGTGGAATTAGTTAAACGTATCGGTTCACCACGTTTTAAACTTCTTTACGACATTTACCACATGCAAATTATGGAAGGCGATATTATCCAAACAATCACAGATAATATCCAATATATTGGACATATCCATACCGGTGGTGTTCCGGGTAGAAACGACATTGATGAAACACAAGAATTAAATTACCGTAGAATTTGTGAGGTCCTGGCAGAACTTAATTACGATGGCTTCGTTGCTCACGAATTCGTCCCTAAAAATCCAGACCCACTTCAATCTCTAAAACGCGCCTTCGAAATCTGCAATGTATAAGGTCTGTTTTTAGTATATATTCATCTCAAAATTGATAATAAGAATACAGATGATTCTAAATTAACATCTGTCTGAATCTCTTAATCTTTCCCTTTATAATTGTACAGATGATATTTTTGCCATGTTAAATTCGTTAAAAAAATGACGTGAAATATAAATACAGGTTTATACAAATCTCTGTCTTTACACGTTGTATTATTTAGAGCCTGAATTATTTTTTCACCAAGCATAAAGAAAGGGACAGATATTAACTATCTGCCCCTTGATATTTAGACAACGTTTTAGAACCTATCCATAATTTCTTCGCTTTGTAAAACAGCCATTGTGCGGTTCACAGGCCATTTGTCAGGGAATCGAATAAATTCAACATGACCATCCATATATAGGAAGTTACAACCACCAGGCACATGGTTAAACTCTTGACCGACATCGGTACTAACCCAATCACCACATACAGGAATTTCACTCTGGGCTTTGGCACTTGCTGCAGGATTATTGATATCTGTTATCATGAACCTTTCAATTCCTTCTCTCAGACGATACATGGTAAGGTTCTGGGTGCCATCAAAGAATGAAAAATCTTCATCATTTTTCGTTGGGTCTCCCAAACGAGGGTAAAGCTCACCTAACATAATTACTACCTGCGGATTATTTGCTAACAACCAGTCTATCATTACATCTACATCAGGATTTTCCGGTGGGTCGGGTCGGTCAATAATTCCCGGGAACCATGTATTCCATGCCAAATACAAATAAGAACAACTACTATCATCTACTTCGCATGGATAAAATTCAGTATTAGGAACACCGGCTGTAGGAACTAAATTTCCGGCACGGTCACCAATAACCTGGGCTCGATTATCCGCCTTATTAAATACTTTCTCTGGGTCATTTCCTGTTGTTGCGGAAGGACATAATAACACAGCAGGGTCATTTAAGTATTCCGGATATACCGCCATACAGTCTATTACAAATTCACCACTTAATCCCGTGCAATTGTAAAGTTTTGAAGGTGGAAACCTTTCTCCCTTGGCTTCATTTGCATACATTTTACATGTAAGCCCAATTTGCTTTAGATTATTCTGGCAACTGGAACGACGTGCCGCTTCACGTGCACGAGCAAGTGCTGGCAAAAGTATTGCCGCAAGAATACCAATAATGGCAATAACGACAAGAAGTTCGATGAGAGTAAAACCTGACTTTTTCATACTGTTCTCCTCAATATTAAAAATTAATTTGATAAATATGATAATAAATATTATCCATACTTATTATTTTAATCCATTTTTTTTCAGAAGTCAAGATATTCTTAACAATATTAATAAAACACACGCCCTAACCTTAAAATGTTAGGGCGTGTTCTAATAATTTACCTTTTAATATTTATTTTGGCAATATCGCAGTTTTTAGTTTCGGTTCAAATGGAGAACCATCAGTTTTGCGGATACGTGCACAGAATTCCCATTGTCCACTACCTTGCCGTATTTTGGCAAGTATGTGGTTCCATCCTTGTTGTAAATGTATTGCAATGGTATCATCATCGGGGACACAAGGACGGTTTGTATTTTTCCCAAACACCTTCGTCCCATTAACCCAGATACGAGCACCATCATCGCTACCAATTAACAAATTTACATCCTGTTCTGCATCGCTCCATACATAAGTACTTAGGTAAGCGACACGGTTTTCTCCTCCTAATATTTTATGAAGTTCAACAACCATAGGCTTATTAGGATTTGAACCCGTAGAGACAGGCTTCCATAATACTTTCTCGGCTTCTTCCGGTTTTTCGGGGGCAAACACGAATTCATAAAGCATGTTAGGATTAATCTCATCGTTAACATAGGGACCCGAAACCATCCACGTAGTAATAAAATCCTCAAACTTGGGAATTATCTCCAGAGTTTTCTGTGCCTCTTGTTTAATGAGTTCCATCTGTCCTTGAGCAATAACTTTTTCGAGAGCAGGTACAACTGAATCAGGAGCAATACCGATAAGAGTTTTAGAAAGTTTTACAACAGCAACTTCTGCTTCATTTTTTACCTGTTCGTTATCAAGGTATTGTAAGACAATAGATAACGCTTCTGGATAAGATGTATTTTGTAACGCACCAATAACACCCTTTAAAACTTCTGGCTTTGTACTAATCGTAATAACGTCTTTGAAGAGTTGTGTTCGTTGTTCGGATGGCATATTCCAGATATTGTCCGACAATTGGATAACACCAGCAAGTGCTTGCCTACGAAGTGAGTCGTTCTCTGTTGTACGTGCAAGTTCTAATAAAGCATTCATAGGTTCCGCATTCCTCCAATTGGATAGAGAGCGAATCAACGTTTCTTTAACAGAATCCTCAGATTCATTAAGATATTTAAGTAGTAGTGGTAACGAACTGTCTACCTTTCGCTGGGCTATTTTCTCTAATGCGGTTTTCTTTATTGTTGCGGAAGGGTTCAATTCCAATATTGAAGCAATTCTTTGAACAACTTCTTCGTCAGAAGCTTTCGTTTTTTGTGCCAGATTTAAACATGTTTCGAGTAAAGTATCTCTCTGTGCAAAATCAGGATTGGCACGAGCAAACTCGAATAAGACTGAAACAGGTGTATCATCAGGCCATTCGTTCAGGGCTTGTATCACAACGCCTAATTTATCCGCTGGTGTATTCGGATTTATTAACGTACTTAGTTTTTCCCATCCTTTGGCATGACCAGACCTTGCAAGTACACGAAGTAAAGTGGTCTGTACAGGTAATGCAGGATTGGAATCTAACGACGTTGAAATTTTTACTAATTGCTTTTCCGTTTCGTCGGGATTAAGCAATACAATTTTTAAAATTAGTTCTTCAAATAGTCCTTGTTCTTCATTAGAATTGGCCCCTGGTAATATTTGCAGAACAGTGTCGAGCATCTCTACATTAGGTTGTTCAATCAGACTTTTTATGGCAGAAATTCTACATTCCGGATCAGCATCCCCAGCAGACTGGAGTATTACAGGTTCGCTACCGGGAACTTTTCGATTCGCAACTAACGGGAGAAGAAGTTTTTTTAGAACGGGGTCTATGTCAGGTTTCTTTAATATCTCCAACATACCTTTACCCACATCTTCTCTGGGCATAGAAGCAAGGCTTGCCTTGGCTAATTCTGCTTCATCCCCTTCACCGAGTGCTTTGGGTATAAGTAACTCTACTTCAGATTTACCCCCAATGACACCAAGTGCTTTTATGCTGGCTTCTCGGATAGCCGGGTTCTCACTACTAAGGCTGTTTACTACATAAGGAAGTATATCTTTCCTTTTTTGTGAGGCAAACAAATTAATAAACTGTACTTGATTGTCTGGTGATGAAAATGCCATCTCCTTACAAACAACATTTAATAAAATTTTTGTATTCTTTATTAAGGGTGTCGCACTTATTACCAGACGAACAAATTCTGCATCTGGATCACCCATTGCTTTTACTAACGCCTTTGCACCTTCTTCCTCAGAATATTTTACTAAACTTCGTAGCGACGCTATTCGCAGAGAAGGGGTAAGCGAATTGTCTGCTGACAAATTACGTATTATTGCAATAGCATCGGGTGATTTTTTCTTTGCTAAAATTTTATCGGCACAGGCAAATACATGTTGTGTTAATTTCAAACGGGCTGTTTCGGTGGCTTGTGAACGTGCAGTCCATAATGCGGAAAGAGCACTTTCTTCTTCCATCATGGATAGAGCAGAACCTGCAGAAATTACAGTATCAAGGTCGCTGTTGTTCAAAAATATTGCAATAGAGGGGATAGATTTAACATCTTTTCGCAAACCAAGAGAGGTAATAATCCCGATACGATTCTTACCTTCCGCCGTTTGTAGTGCATTTCTCAATGAGAGAGCCGAAGCTTCTCCAGGAATTTTTTCAAGGGCAAAACGTGCAGAGTCAAATAGTTCCGGAACCTGTAACAAATCAGCCAGTACTGGAACAGATTCTTGAGAGCCTAATTCCCCTAATTTTGAGCATACATATTTCTTGGCGTCCGTTGTCGCATCAGAGAGAAGAAATTTAATCATCTCTTTTTCTACATTTGCTAAAGACCTTTTATCAGAGGTCATAATGCGAAGATATTCATTAATTTGAGTTATCGTAGCACGACTATCTAACGCTTTAAATCCCTTTATTCGTTCTAATAATTCTGCAAATGGAATATACCTATTTTCTTCCCAAATACGTACTTCATAAGGACCCGGAAAATCTTCCGGTATAGGTTGAGTCACTTTGCCCGTGGCGCACCATTCCGCACCACGCAAAAATGTAGTAAGAAAGCCTGCACATTGTAATGCAACGGGTGTATCCTCCTGAGGGTGCCCTAAAGCGGTTTGAAAAACTCTTCCCTTTCCATATTGAATTGTAAAGAGAATGGGTTCATGCTCTCCAGTTCCTTTTTCATCAGGACTGGAATAAGCAGTTGCAAGAACGGTTAGATTTTCTGCAGGACCACGCAGACGGTCATACAACTCATCTTTTGCATGAAGCCATATCGGAGGAAGTCCCTTGGTAATGGGATGATTACGGTCACGGATAACCACCTGGAATGCATGTTGTGTCCCGTGGCTACCACCGGGTCCCGGTGTATTATCTTTTACTACCTTACCATCACGCCAACGGACATACGGACCCCAACGTTCATCTCTGTTCCCCCAACCACCAAGGCCAATAATTTTATTAAATTCTGGCCACTCAGGGAAAGCATTATTTGCAGCGTGATAAACAACAACACCGCCACCATTTTCCACATACGAGACAAAAGATTGCTTTACATTTTCAGGCCAAGGGTCACCATTATAATCCAATACAACTACTTGATAATTTTGGAACTCTGGCTGAAAAGATGAAAAATCACCACCTTGAGGAGGTGCTTGAAGCACATCCACTTGAAATAGACCTGTCTTTTCTAAAGCATCCTTTAAAATGGGTGAACTGATGTCCCAGCGGTGATTATTCTGTCCCGTAATTAGCAATGCTTTAATAGTTGGTTCTGCAAAAAGATTTGTGGGAAAACAGGCAAATATAATTGCAACAAAGGCTATTCCCAAAATCATTTGTTTTGTTCTGTAACTCATATTATTTCTCCTTTATAAACAAAGAGTTCATTAATCTTTATATATTAAGATGCCATGGCTCTCGCATCGGCCTACATAGCATACGATTTGCTTCTGTATCATTTAAGAACGTTTCTGTTTCGGGGTCAAACTTCAGCGGTCTCCCTAATTTCAAGGCAATGAGCCCTAAATGCCCAATCATAATGGAATGATGTGCGACTTCTGCAGGAGTAATCGTTTTTTTACGTGTACGGACACATTCTAAAAAGTTTCCAATATGATTTGAAGAACGGTATAAATGTAATTCGTGAGGCTTAATTTCTGTCTGAACTAAAGACCTCGGATAAGCATCAAACGCACCTCGGTCAACATGTATCCATCCTTCTGAACCTTTGAATAATACGCCGCCCTTTTGTCTCGCAGTTACTAACATGTCGAAGCCTTCTTTAAATTTGCACAGGAATTCATAATCTTCTACGGTATCAAAGAGTCCGTCTTCCGCTTTGGGCCAATGTCCACCTCTTGGGATAATTTCAACGGGTCCTGTGAGTTCAGTTCCCATTCCCCATTGGGCTATATCACAATGGTGTCCTGCCCAGTCAGTTAATTGTCCACCAGCATAATCACTAATCCAACGGAAATTCCAATGACAGCGTGCTTCACAATACGGTGCATACGGAGCTGGTCCTAACCACATATCATAGTCAAACCATGGAGGTGGGTCTGATGGTGTAGTACTACCCTTATTTATCGAATTCTTCGCTGGTAAACCTACAACAACATACTTCACTTCACCAATGTAGCCATTACGAACAAGTTCGCAGGCTTGGCGGAAATGTTCCTGTGACCTCTGCCAACTACCCGTCTGCCAAATCCTACCATATTGTTCCACTGCATCTACAATAGCTCTCCCTTCCTTAATAGAACCTGCTAATGGCTTCTCACCATAAACATCTTTCCCCGCTTTTATCGCCATGATTGCAGGGATTGCATGCCATTGGTCTGGGAGGGCTAATGATACTGCATCAATATCATCACGGGCAATCACTTCTCGAAAATCTTTATAGCCTGCACAATCCTGGTTGCCATAACGGTCATTCACCTTTTTCATTGCTGATTCAAGATGTTTTCCATCTACATCACATACCGCCACAACCTGTGCTGATGGCTGGTCAAGGAAACCTTCCATGTTGGACGTCCCCATACCACCAACTCCGATACAACCAATTGTAATCCGTTCGCTGGGAGGCACTACTCCATCAAGTCCCAATGCTCTACTGGGAATAATATACGGGAATGCAACTGTTGCTAACGAGGCAAGCCCCGTTCTTTTCAGGAATTCCCTTCGATTTAGGGATTCCTTTTTATGTTTTTTCCGTTTCATAATAAATTTACCTCCATAAATTGGGTTTCATTGCTTGAATAGAAAGATTTTTTTATCATATCAGACTATACAAATAAAAAACGAGTTTTGATTATAAAATAAAAAGTAATTGTCACACCTTTCCAATAGCATCCATTCTAATCCACTCTTTATTTGTTGACTACGGTTATATTGGACTTTCCTTTATTTCCTCCTCTCTTCTTATACACAAAGTTCAAAAATATTTTCTGATAGTAAGACATTTTCAAAATCTTTGTTATAATAGTGAGGTTTTATTTTGACTTATTTATCATTAAACTTTTTTATCAAAGACAACAGGATATGAAGACAATAGGTATTTTTGCTGGTTCGAGTGATTTATCCATTCCAAATTTCCGAAAAGATATAGAGCATCTGGCAGATTTGCTGGCTCAACACCGATATCGAATCGTATATGGAGCTGGACGAGTAGGTCTGATGGGCGTACTATCTAAAAGAATGTATAAACATGGCGGATTTTTAATTGGCGTGGTTCCTAAATATCTAAACCGACCTGAACTCGTGTTTGAGCAATGCACAGAACTAATTATTACTGAAGACCTTCATGAACGGAAAGAGGTTATGGAACGGCTCTCGGATGTTTTTATTGTCCTACCAGGCGGGATAGGCACAATAGATGAGTTCTTCAATGTGCTTGCTTCAAAACAGTTAAAATATCATAGAAAACCTATCTTCCTGTTCAATATTAATAATTATTTCAAACCTATTGATGATTTAATAAAAGAGATGTATAAATACCATTTTATTGGGGTTGAACACACTCAACTTTATCAAAGCATAAATACTGGCGATGAAATTGTGGAAAAGATAGAACGGCACTTTTTAAATATTGGATTATAGAATAACCTTTGCTTAAGGGTCGTATATGGAACCAAACAGGCGATTAGTCTTTATTTTCAGGTTATGCCTGTATCTTTGTTTTTTCCTGTCCGGTGGTAGTGCATTGATGTATCAGATAATCTGGACACGTAAATGTATGCTATTGCTTGGAACTACCACTTATGCAGTTAGCGCAGTATTAAGTATTTTTTTCTTAGGCCTTGGTGTGGGTAGTTTCATTGGCGGACGTATCGCTGAGCGAACATTAAACCCCATACGATGGTATGCGATGGTGGAATTATTAATTGGACTCTGGGCATGGGTAATTATCGAAATGGCAACGGATTGGAGCGGTTTTATTCTTTTCCTAATTAAATCAATGCCAGAAAACGCAACTGTTTTCTTTGTCTTACGGGTCATAATTGCTGTTGTTTGGTTTACCCTGCCATCTATCGGGATGGGTATGACATTCCCATTGCTATCTAAATACGACTATATGAGGGGAACATCGACTGAAAGACATATTTCCATGCTTTATCTCACAAACACATTTGGAGCTACAATAGGCGTTATACTTGCAGGATTTATATTAATTCCAAATGTTGGTTATATATATACAACTGGTTTGGCAGTTATAGTTAATATTGTCGCAGGCATTATTGCCTTAATAATCTCCAACAGTCCTATTTCTTTTATAAAGGCGGAGACAAACATAATTGAAGAAGAGTTCCCAAACAATGAAATAGGCATCGATAAAATAGATATTTTACTATTGGCGGGGGTTTTTATTTCAGGGTTAATTTGTCTTGCGTTAGAAGTGTTGTGGACAAGATTATTAATTATGGTTTTTTTAGGGACAACTTATGCATACACCTCTGTACTTGTCTCTGTATTGGTGGGTATAGCTTTAGGTGCTCTTATTAGCTCCGTTCTCATAAAAAAAATTAAAAACAAATCTGGAATTTTAGGGTTGGGTTATGGAATTACAGGAACAGGAATTTTATTAACATTGTTTTTTATTTCCAGACTACCAGAATGGATAAAACAATTTGACTTAGAAGTCACAACCAATTTTTATTATGGCATATTCGGAAAATTCTTTTTTGCCTTTCTAATCCTAATTCTTCCGATGATTGGTTTTGGATTTACATTTCCATTTGCATTGACCCTAATTCGTAGATTAAAAACGAACTCCTACTCTAAAGTGGGTCTTGCTTATGGTATAAACACAATTGGCGGAATTGTTGGTTCCATAGTTGGTGGTTTCTTCATAATTCCAGTAATGGGGTGTGAGAAAGGAATATATTATTTGGGATTGCTATTATTTGCTGTCGGTATCATCTTTGCCCTCATTGACAAACAATACCGTGCTATCAATGTTTCCATTATTTTTGCATCATTCGCACTATCTTATTCCATTTGTCCATCACTACTCATGGAAAAAATAAATCGTTTTTATCTTCCAGAAAAACATAAGATTTTATTTTTTAAAGAAGGCATAGAAGGTACCGTGGCCGTAAGTGCCCCAGAGAAAATAAATCCTAATGACGAAAGGGTTTTGTGGATTAATCGAGTACAGGCGACCACAGCGGTTGAGCGTGGTGTACGAATGAATCGTTTTCAAGGGATTATCCCCCGCATGTTTAATCGTGACCCGCAACAGGTTTTATTTATGTGTTTCGGCTCGGGTATTACATGTGGGACATTAGGAATCGGAGGTTTTAAAGAAATAGATGCAGTAGAAATCTCACCAGAGGTACTTCAGGCAAGCACGTTATTCGCTGATAAAAATTTTAATGTCCTTGATATGAATCATCTAAATATTCATATTGACGATGCAAGAAACTTCCTTATCCGTGCTGGAAAAGGATATGACTTTATTACAACGGAGCCTATGCCCTTAGCCCTTGCAGGTGTTTCTATGTTCTATACTCGAGAATTTTATCAGTTCTGTTTGCAACATCTTAATGATGGAGGTATGGTTTCCCAGTGGGTTCCATTTCACAGCTCCAGTGAAAAGATTGTTCAGTCGGTTGTGCATACATTTGCAAATGTTTTTCCATATTGTGCAGGATTGTTTGTAAATGCTGACCTATTCCTTGTTGGTTCAAATCAACCTCTATTATTAGACCCATCAAGGTTGGAAAAAATTTTAGAGCAAAACTTTGTATTGAAGGAGGCAATGATACAAGCGGGTTTCCCAGATATAGAAGAGATTATGGCATGTTTTGTAATGAATAAAGAAAGCCTTATTCACTTTTCCAAAGAAGGAATATTTATAACAGATACATTTCCATGGGTTGAATTTGACGCCCCAAAATATATATACAATCGCAAAAGTGTCCCTCAAAATTTAAACCGCTTAAAACAATGCTTTTCAAAGATAGAAAATAATTTAACGTATGAGGGTTTGTCTAAAGAAAAAAGAGAACAAATAATAAAAAGGCAACAATCACATCAACAAGATTTAGATGGATTAATCTTATATTATGATGGCCTCTTAGTAGGTGACGAGGTACGCCAACGTTTCATTAATTCATTAGGAATTGATAAAAATAATAAACAAGCCCAATATTATCTACGAACAATTGCTATGGCACAAATTGAACAATATATCCGCTGGGATGAAACAGACAAGGCATGGGCTGTAATTTCCGAGGTCTCACCATACCTCGAAAATGATGTAATATGGCAAGAATGGTTTCAAAATCTGAACCTAAAATAGTTGTAATATTAGTAATAATAAGATAATTCCGCATCTACCAAATTTATTTACTTTTCTTCTTCATCTTCTTCATGAGTTACAATATTCTTACTTTTAAAAACCCTGTAAAAACAATAGATATTCAATCCAGTAATAACAGCCCAAACAGTAAACATATATACATACGAATACCACGTCATCATAAGGCTAATCCCTCTTTCGAAGGTGATGGAATATTTTGAGGATTTGCTTCCTCATCATCTTCAAAGAATTTGGGGTGTGTCTGCCATGCATACCAGACACCCCACATAAGGAACGATGTCGTCATGATAATCATCACTCGAGCAAGCCAAATATAGGGGACATCTGCCTCTGGGACATTTTTCATGGTAATTTTTTCAAGTAATCCATCATAGCAGAACCATACTACAAGACCTACTGCAAAAACAGGGGTGATATATTTCATAATGTAGTAATAAATTCTTGGGATTCTTAATTCTGCTCCCAGGTGTAATTCCTCCCAGCCTTTATCAATACCAAATATCCATGAAAATACAACGGTTTCTATTGCAACGAATAAAACCAAGCCAAAGGTGCCCATCCAATAGTCTAACTCATCAAGAACCTTATGATGATTAAATAAAATAACAGGTTGCATCATCATAAACGCAAAAAATGCTACAAGTAGTACCCCAACTCGTCGGTCTATTTGCAATTCATCTTCTAAGAAAACAAGCAGTGGCGTAAACATTGCCATACTGGATGTAAGCCCAGCAAGGAAAAGTAAGAAAAACCACATGACACCAAACATTTCACCATAAGGAATCTGTTCAAATATAAGGGGCAGGGCATAAAAACCAATGGCAAACGTTCCATCTGTGGCTACAATTTCTCGGGCTCTTTCGACACCAAAGAAAATTACTGCCGCAGGGATAACTATCGAACCACCTAAAACGACTTCAACAAATTCGTTGGTCACACATGCAGTAAGTCCATTTAAAGTCAGGTCGTGTTTCTTTTTGAGGTAACTGGCATACGTGTGAACCATTCCTAAACCTACACTAAGAGTGAAGAATATTTGCCCTGTTGCCGCAATCCATATATGGGGACGCATTAAGGTTTGAAAATCCTGTGGACTTAATCGCCAGATTTGAGCCAATCCATGGCTCACGGTCTGATGTTCTCCTCGTGGTGGCAAAGTCAGAACACGAACCGCCAGTATCATCCCTAAGACTATTAAAACAGGCATGCAATACTTCGCAACAATCTCTATCCCCTTTGCAATTCCTCGTCCTAAAACAAAAATATTTATCAGAAATGCAATCAGGAAAAAGGTATATGAAACACTACTGAAACTAATTAAACCTGCATTTGTAGTCCCCACATACGATCCAAAAGACATTTTCATCTCTTCGTATGTATGCTTTCCACGAAGCATTCCAGTTGCCATCTGCCATGCGTAACCCAATGCCCATGATTCGATATAAATATAGTAAATCCCGACCATTGCTGGGAGAAGTATCCCAAAAATACCAAGATATTTAGAAATAGGATGTTTCCAGAGCCTATAAAACATCCCTGGCGTCGTCCCATGCTTATATGCACCACCTCTTCTACCTATACTCCATTCTATCCACGCTAATGGGATACCTATTAACAAAAGGGCCAGAAAATAGGGGACCATAAAAGCACCACCATAGGGTGCTGCTTGTCCTGGAAAACGGAGAAAATTGCCCAAACCCACAGCATTTCCCGCCATCGCCATAATTAAACCGAAACGACTACCCCAACCTAACTCTTTTACAGGACCACGACGCATTTTTAACTTCCCTAAGTGTGTTGTGTAATATGAATAATGAATTATACACTACTAAATAAATAACTTTGCAAAACTACTGTAAAAAAATAAAGTGTTATGAATAAAAAACATTCTATAGGTTTATTTATTTTCCGAAGGGATTTAAGAATAATAGACAATTCCGCATTCATATATGGGTCAAAGATATGCCAACAAATTATTCCTTGCTTCATCTTTGACCCACGCCAGATAGAAAACAATCCTTATCGAGGCGATTTTGCTGTCCGATTTATGGTGGAAAGTATCCAAGATTTACAGGAAAACTTAATAATCGAAGGAGCAACATTATATTTATTTTATGGAAAACCTGAGGAGGTATTGCTGAATATTTTTGAAACCGTTCGTTTTGATGCAGTATTTCTTAACAGAGATTATACCCCCTTTTCAAAAGAACGTGATAAGGATATAGGCACATTTTGCAAGAAACATAACATTACGTTGTATTCATTGGACGATGTCTTATTAGTCAAACCTGAAGACACCCTTAGCGACAATAATATACCAATAACTGTTTTCTCACGCTTCTATAAAAAGGTAATGACCATACCTGTTAGCAAACCACAGAAAGTAACTGATACTCAATATTATCAGAAACATATCTCAGGCGAAATTCAAGAACTTACTTCCTTACAGTTTTTACCCAATAAAAATGAAAAAGCCCGGTTAAAAGGGGGTCGAAATGAAGGGTTGAAGATACTGAAAAGAGCATGTATGTTACAGGATTATAGAAACCAGAAAGATATGTTAGAAAAAGAAATAAATACCTTTTTATCCCCGTATCTTAAATTTGGATGTTTATCTCCAAGGGAAGTATTTTATGCGATACAAAGCAACAATCCTGACCCAGAACCTATACTTTGTCAATTATACTGGAGAGACTTTTTTACTATAATCGCTTTTTATTTCCCCTATGTATTTGGGAAAGCTTTTAATAGTTCCTTTCAGGATGTATGGTGGAACAGAGATGAAAATGCCTTCACGTTGTGGACAGAAGGAATGACAGGATTTCCAATTGTAGATGCGGGGATGCGAGAATTAAAAACAACAGGTTGGCTTCATAATCGGGCTCGTCTAATTGTAGGTTCTTTTTTGACAAAAGATCTACATATTGACTGGTTATGGGGCGAGAAATATTTTGCAACAAAACTAATTGACTACGACCCATCTGTAAATAATGGGAATTGGCAATGGGTAGCAGGAACAGGCTGTGATGCTCAACCTTATTTCCGAATTTTCAACCCATGGCTACAGTCAAAAAAATTTGACCCTGACTCAAAATACATAAAAAAGTGGGTGCCCGAATTAATAAATGTTCCTTCTGACCATATCCATCAATGGCATATATTTTACAAGGATTATCCACGGATTGATTATCCTGCCCCAATAGTGAATCATCATGATGAAGCAGAACGGGCTAAGTTCTTGTTTAAAAGAACAACATATAAAACAAACAAATCCTGATACCGCTAAAAATAAAATCTACTTCCAGTTAAAGTAGGTGATTGTCAATTGTAAAATTGTGGCAAAACTCACCCATAGAAGATAGGGAATCTGAAAAAATGCAATCCACTTACTATAGGGATATATAAAAATGATTGTAGCAATTATAGTCATTAACACAAACAGAATATCTATACTGGCGAGTAAATTGTTCCTCAACCCAAACTGAATCGGTGTGAATAGGAAGTTAAATATTAGATTTAAAACAAAAGGAATCAACACATAGGCTGGGATTTTTTTAGTAATAACCATCCAAAATGTTATCCCATAGGAAAGAAATATTATCATGTACAACACAGACCACACA
This sequence comes from Candidatus Hydrogenedens sp., assembly GCA_035361075.1. NCBI lineage: Bacteria > Pseudomonadati > Candidatus Hydrogenedentota > Candidatus Hydrogenedentia > Candidatus Hydrogenedentales > Candidatus Hydrogenedentaceae > Candidatus Hydrogenedens > Candidatus Hydrogenedens sp. The sequence continues at coordinate 14,947 of DAOSBX010000011.1, forward strand.
GGACCAAATACCCATGCAGGTGGCGACCACGAGGGCTTAATTAACTGCTGATAATATTCATTCATAACTTCACCTCTTACATTTGCAAATTTCTAACTTCCAATTAAACAAGTAATGTTTCGAACAAAATTCCTACAATTATCTATTTTATAAAATTAACAAATAAGCATGATGGGACAATCCCTTATACAATACAAAAGATAAACTAAAAAGTTGTTGGAATAAACAAGGGGTGTTAAATAGAAGGATAAATAAAACAATCAAAGTGTATGAGTGAGATACTGGGATAAGTACTCATATACATTATTAGAGATATTGACAATACTTTTTAGCCACAAATACCATGCCTGTTTTTAAAATTTTTTAATTTGTTCTAAACTTGCAATTTTATGGGTTGTATTTTAAAAAGTAGGGGCGGTTTATAACCGCCCCTACAAATTACTTGCAAAATCTTTTATAAATTATGCAGGTCCTCCCGAACCAGGACAATAGCCATCTTCTCCTCCTTCACATGGATAGTAACCATTCAGGTTGAAGAGCTGAATCAGTCTCAATAACTCAGGTAAGCTAATCGTCCAATCTTGCGGGTTATAGTCTGATGCGTGCGGTGTACATGTCTTGTCTCCGTCAAGTCCGGGGGCATAACCATCTTCACCCGATGGGTCGCAATGGTAACCACCCAAATTAAAGAATTGGATTACACGAAGCAATTCCGATAAGCTTATTTTCCAATCACCATCTTGGTCGGCACTATGCGGTGGAGTAGGAGGTTCACCTTCGACTACACCTTCAGGGGTGCCTTCCGGGGTCCCTTCTGGAGTACCTTCAACTACACCTTCGGGGGTCCCTTCGACTACTCCTTCAGGGGTGCCTTCCGGGGTCCCTTCTGGAGTACCTTCAACTACACCTTCGGGGGTCCCTTCGACTACTCCTTCAGGGGTGCCTTCCGGGGTCCCTTCGACTACACCTTCAGGAGCGCCTTCCGGTGTCCCTTCACCTTCAGGGGGCAATTCACCGGGTCTATCTTCAGTAATAAGAAGTTGATAACCATTCTTCAATGGAACAGGACCAACAAGGAATATTGTATATACACCACCAGGCAAGAATTGAACTTCTGACTGCATCGCAATCACCTCTTCAGGCAAACCCGCCTTAGATATAACGATATCTAATGTATCAGGAGCAGATATCCCATAATAAGGTGTTGAACTGAGTGCAGAAATATTGGAGAACAATGGTGTCAGTTCTGGTGGCCAACCTGCGAATATAAAGTCTACAGCATATCCATCTTTTACTGCATTTACAAATCGTATATTGGCAAATCCTGATGCGGGAGCACGGTTATCGTCTTCTAATGTGAACATTTCAAGGCTATCAACCCAACCTGTCGCAACTACAGTTATACTGCTATCGCCGAATATATCTAAATTAGTGGAAATAATTGGTGCATTTAAACAGGTGTCATAACCACCTGTGCCGGGGATTATTCTGAAATTGTATTCATTAGACAAAACTGGCCTATATGAAGTAGCAGATGGATATTCTACTAATACAAATGTTGGTATTCCATTCATGCATACATCTAAGGTTTGTGAATCAAAACTTGCATTTACAATTCTTACATTCCCTTCACAGTCCAGTTGTGCTCTTAATTCACCATCCGGATATCCACTACTTGTTAATAAAACATAAACATCTTTTCCGGCTATAAGCTGAGCCTCTTCAGGCGTTAATACTCTCACCACAGGTGATGCAGGACCACCTAAATCTAAAATTAGGTTTCCATTTTCTCCGATACCACCTTCATAAAGCCCGACAGAAATTGGCCCTGTATTTCCCTCAATATAGTTAACTGTAATTTTATACGAAATTTCCTGTGTATCGAGATATAAAATAGTATCCACATCAACAGTTCCGCTTGAAATAGGAGGAACAGGAGGAACTACTCTGTCATTTTTGAGTTCAATATGACAGCCACTTACCATAGTACAATACTGTGGCCTAAAATCAGAACTTAATGCAGCATCTACATAACGAATTACTTCTTTTTGCTTTAAACTTTTTGCTCCTGATGAGAATATCTGGGAACAATATTGTTTAAGGTCAGCACCAATTTCACCATGGTCAGTAATACCAGGTTGATTACTTGTGCAAATAATCAAATGTGGATTTTCCGCAGAAGGCATAGCTTCTAATTCTGCCTGTGTAATTCGATGTTTATATGGAGATGTATTAAAGGGTCCTGGAAAATCGTAAATTAATGGTGTTTCGTTATTCATACCATCAAAAATGCCAATTTGTGTTATTTTACTTAGTGTTACTGCGGGAGTAATTTCAACATCCATATAGACTTCTTCTGCCTCAGGGTCATGCCATAGTCTAAAAACGAAACTGCCCTTTTTCTTACTTAGACTTCCTGTATCAACGCCATCTTTTGTAATTACTTGACTCCCAGAACATTTAGCAACAAGTTCTCTGCAATACTCTTTATCAAACCATTCATACTCACAACGATTACTTGCACCATCACCGTCTGCATCTGCCTCAGGGAGCAAATCGTCTAACCCAATATAATTCTCTTTGTTTAAATAAGGATTATCAAATCCCATTTCTGTCCCAAATTGTTCAAGGGTAACTTTTCTTAATTGTTCGTCAAGAAGTGCAATCAATCCTGCAATAATACCGAAAGAACCTTCACCTTCTGCCAGAATGGAACGGGGTTCTAAATCACCAAGTCGAACGGCTATTTCACCATCTGGATATGCAATCGTTTTGGCTATGATATAGAAATTGTTCCAATAATCATCATTTGGGAATATTTTTGTTGTGTCTATCATAGCGAGTTGTTCTGGTGTTACTGTATATTCAATTGACAAGTCTGTTTTCCCAAAATCAATATACCACCAGGTCTCCGATGTTGCTACATTTACCGCAGTTATAGAAGTTATCCCTTCAATATTTGTAATGTCTATATTGAATGTAATTCCTGTGATATTTGTTTCACCCTCATCCAAAGTCTGAGTCATCTTTACAAAGCCTTTAGCAATAGATGGCGTCGGTGGATTAATTACACCGCCATTCATATAACCTTCAAACTGATTGGGAGTCGGTTGGGAATAAATGGTATAGTCCCCATCACCTAAGGTTAGGTATGCAAGAAAGATTTCCTGAATACCTGGAATTATACCGGGTAATATCGCTGAGAGGGTTGGTCCCATATCTGTCTGGAATTGAGTCAAATTATGCGTCCATGCATTATATACCTGTTCATGGGTCAGAATACCATTATCAAAAGTTTCATCATTAGCAATCCTCTGTATTAATCCAAATTCATTGGCAATGTCTAATATTCCATTTCCACTTAAATTACCAATAAACTCTACGGCAGAAATACTATCAATAGGTGTATTTTCTGGACCTTCCCCTGTGGATACACGAAGGCGAACATCACTCCCTGCAATCACGCGTTTATTTGCGGAGGGGTCTGTTCGAATAACTTGACCTGCCGGTACAGTAGGATGAGTTGTATAGAAAGTGGTCACGACATTAAAGCCCCATGCTTTTAAAACCGTGCGGGCTTGCTCTTCTGTTAAACCTGCCACATTTGGTATTGGTATTGTACGCAAATCTGCGTATATCTTACCGTTCAAATCCATACTGTTCGGCTGAAACATATCTAAGAAATATTGAAATTCCCCAAGGTCTACACCTTCCAGCAATGAATTTTCAAGCACCTTTTGAAGACTGTCACAGAAGTCCAAATTAAGGGATTCTGCTTTTGCGAGAGACGGGAACATAATTAGTCCCAAAACGACCACGACCGCTACAAATTTCATTTTTAACATATAACTATCCTCCAGTTAAAGTTCTGTTATTTAACTCTATTCAATTAGTATACCTTTATCAGCCCAAAAAAACAAATCAACCTTTTATTTATTTTATATTATCTTTTATAATAATACCACAAAATTTATCTAAAAATGTTAAATTTTTTTGTCGGTGAAAATATTTAGTTTTGGGAATCTGGAGGTTTTAGATATGATTAATCGCTACTTAACATACAAAAAAACATGTACTACATATCTTTTTACTATCTATTTATGTCTTCTTATGTTCATTTCTACAGATGCTTTTAGTATAGATTCGGGTATAAAATTACGATTTTCTATTCCAGAAGAGAGAGTGTGGCTCGGCCCATATTTTTGGGCAAATCGTTTACAAGATTGGCGGTCCACAAAAGATGGAATACAAAGCGTAACAAAAAGAATTAATTATGATTACAGAACTGTTCATATATTAAGTCATCGTATAGGTAATACAGAAGGTAGTTTTTTGTTTAAGGTTGACATCAAACCTCTTATTATTTCTTCCGATGGGCTTGACACTTTTGCAGGGTTTTTAATAGGGGCGGGCTCTGGTATAGAGTTTCGTGCATCTGCTTTGGTTCATCATAGTCCTGGTGCAAATGGTGGCATTATGGTAGGTATTGACGAACATGGCAGGGCAATTATTAAAGACTTTACGAAAAAAAATGCTCCTGTTATTGCCACTGGGAAAGTTCCAAATCGTTTTGCTTATTCCTATCGTGTTCAAGTTCAAGGAACTCAAAAAGGGGAGTGGATTACCTTATGGCTTTATATATTCGATACAGAAACAAATGAATTGTTATCTGATACGTCTATTGAAAAAATACCGGCACAACAAACAGAAGGAAACATTGCTTTTGTTTCTCATCCGGGGAAAGGTTCGGTTCCGGCTAATTTCTGTTTTCAAAATTTCGAGATGAAAGGGAGTAAACTTGAGGAGATAAGTTCCGAGGAGAAAGAAGTAGGACCTATTATTGGAGCACTTTACACCATTAGTAGAGGAAATCTATATTTATCAGCCCAATTATTCCCATTAGGAAAAGAAGAGGGTAAAGAGGCAAGTCTTGAGGTTCAAAAAAATATGAGATGGATTGAATTAGCAAAAGCAAATGTAGATAGGACTGCATGGGTTGCTCGATTTGAAATACCACATTGGGAACTTAATAAAGATATACCCTATCGTGTCGTGGTTCAAGCCAATGACTTAGAAGGGAACCTTCGTTCTTTTGCTTATTATGGAACTATTCGAAAAGAGCCGAAGGAATCAGACACCTTTGTATGTGCAGGATTCACAGGTTCGAGAATGGTAGGTGGCGATGGTGTAGATACAGGTTCGTATGAATGGACAACTGCAAAGGTGTGGTTTCCTCATGGAGACCTCGTAAGTAAGGTAAAATACCACAACCCAGACTTACTATTTTTCTCTGGTGACCAGATATATGAACATGCCAGTCCTACACGAAGAGAGGTGGATATATTGGATTATTTATATCGATGGTATATGTGGTATTGGTCTTTTCGTCATTTAACCAGAGAACGTCCTACTGTGTGTATCCCTGATGACCACGATGTATATCAAGGGAATCTTTGGGGAGCAGGTGGCAGACCAGCAAAAGTCCAAGATGATGGTGGTTATGTACACCCTCCGGATTTTGTAAATGCAATTCAAAAAACACAAACTGCCCATTTACCTCCACCCTTTGATCCGACTCCTATCGAACAAGGTATTACCGTTTACTATACAGACCTTGTCTACGCCGGGATTAGCATGGCTATTTTAGAGGACCGAAAATTTAAATCTTCACCCAAAGAATTTTTACCGGATAGCCAGTGTGAGAATGGCTGGTTCCAAAATCCAAAATTCGACCCTAAAAAAGAAGCAGATGCTCCGGGTGCTGTCCTATTAGGTGATAGACAAATGAAATTTTTAAATACATGGGTAGAGGACTGGTCGTATGGAGCACAATTCAAAGTAGTGTTATCTCAAACCTTATATGCGAGTGCAAGTACACTACCTGCAAACGAGACGAGGGACAATATTATTCCGAAACTGGAACTTTATCCACCTGAAGAATACCCAGAGTTTTATGCAATTAAAGCGGATGCTGATACTAATGGTTGGCCACCATCTGCAAGGAATGAAGCCCTCCGCCTTTGGAGAAAATGTTTTGCTGTGCACATCTGCGGAGACCAACACTTAGGGATAACACTTCAATATGGAGTGGAACACTGGAATGACTCGTCGTATGCATTTGCGGTTCCAGCTCTGGGGACTCGTTTTCCACGTCGCTGGTTTCCACCTATTCCTGGGAAAAACCGAAAAGAAGGGGCACCACGTTATACAGGCGAATATGAAGATGGTTTCGGTAACAAAATTACTGTGCATGCAGTTGCTAATCCTATGCTATATGGAATAGAACCACAAGAACTTTATAACCCTGCCACAGGCTACGGAATTGTTCGAATTAATAAAAACACACGAACTGTTACCTTTGAATGCTGGCCACGTTGGGAGTCTCCAGTCGTAGAAAATGCAAAACAATTCAACGGCTGGCCTATTACAATCAAACAAACTGATAACTACAACTCAGACATTAAAGGATATTTGCCTATAATAAAAATCAACGGCATAAAACAACCTGTTATCAAAGTTCGGCGAGCAAAAGATAATAGTCTTGTCTATTCATTAAGGCTTAATTCTAATCAATTCCAACCATTCGTTTTTGAAGAGGGCACATATCTTGTTGAAATTCTCGAACCTGAAACGGAAAAAATACAAATAATAAAAGACCTTGAAATTACTTCCGATTCTGAGAAGGACAAAATTATTGAAATAAAATTTTAAAAATACGTACAAAAACAATTTCGCCAACGGGATTACAGTTCTCAAAAATAGTGTTCTTATGCTACAATGATAAAATAATTATTTTAAAAAATAGTTCAACAATAAAGGGTTAACATATGCAGATAAAACAAAATAAATTATGTGCAGGATCTATTATCTTTGTGGGGTTTATCCTAATTTCTTTTTTTGGCTATTCGAAAGAGCAACGTGAAAATATTAAGGAGACACTCCAAACTGCAAAACAAATTGCGGTGTCTATCACGGTTGTTCCTGATGAATTTGTTATAGCAGTATCCCCTGTACGGCAAACATTACAAATCATCCATAGCACTGCACGATTAGCAGGAGCCCTAATATCCGAGGTGCAAAATGAAAACTATCGTAAAGATTTACAAAAAGCTATTGGTGAGATAAAAGTAACCGACTCATATCGAGATGCAATATTAAATGCTCTAAAAAATAAAGTTTCAGGGGAGATTATAGAAGTTCCACCATTAGGCTCAACGGCAAAATATAAGACTGACCGAGAAGCAGTGCAAGAGCGATTAAAACAACTGCGAGCCAAAAACTTTGATGTGTTAATTGATATGAAAATTACGTGTGGTATTTATGGTCCTGAAGGTGAAATGTTTTTCCGTTGGAATGGAAAACTCTATGACCTACACAATGAAAAATTACTCTGGCGAAATGAAATGGTATTTTCTCCAAGTGTCGATTTTCGGATAAATCAGGATTTTAAAACATACTTTAATCCGTTTAAATCAAACATGTTCTCACCTCGACTTACACTAAGCAAAAATGCTTTGAGTCGTTGGACAGATAACCACGGAGAAAACTTTAAAAACTCGAAAGAATATGGGATTCAACTTGCCGTTTCTTCACTTTTGGGCGAATTACAATTAGAGGATTCGAAAGAAGTTTACTTTGCAAAGGGTATTTCGGAACTATATCGCCGAAAATGGAAAAGAGCGGTACCCTTGTTTGAAAAGGGATGGCAACAGGAAAAAATAGATGCTATTGTTGGCAATGCTTTGTTAGTTGCTTTATATAAAGCGAAGCGAGTAGATGAAGCTATTAAAGTAGGGGAAGCACTGTCACAAAGTTCAGCAGTAAAACCGTATTCCCCACTTTTTTATAACTTAGCTATTATATATACTGAAAAGAAAAAGGATGCACAAAGAGCAAAGGAATATTACCAGAAATACATAGAGATATCAGGGACAACGGATTCAAAATTAGAAAAGAAAATCAACTCTCTAAAGAAGGGGAAATCATAAATAATACAAAGAGATATATGCCAGTTTCATTATTTACTAATCGTCGTTTCCTGACATTAATATGTGTATTTTTGCTTTTCGTTATTTGGGTGGTTTTCACGTATAGTAAATTTACTACTCACGGTTTATCCTTATCCCCAGACTCCTATATCTACTTAGATACTGCCCTAAATATTAGTGAAGGACGCGGTATTGTACATTCATTTGTAATGACAAACCAACTAAATATTTGGGACAATGAAAAACGTTACATCCCTATGAATTACTGGGCACCCGGATTCCCTTTGTTAATTGTTTTGGCACATAAACTTTTCGGGTACTCATCATTCCCCTCTGCCAGTGAAATATGTGTTTGGTTAGCTTTCATTGGAACTACATCAATCGTTTTTTTTCAAACAAGCCGTTTTTGGGGAGTTAATGCTGGGATTTGGTCGTTTATTCTAATATTGTTACTATACCCTATTTCTTATGTCTACTCATGGGTTTGGAGTGATGGAATTGTTATTCCTTTTACATTAGGCTCATTATGGCTTCTCACAGAACAAAAGAAATTTCATAAAGTAACGTCGATATTTTCAGGAATATTGGCAGGGTTAGCCTTTTCTATCCGTTATATTCATGGGTTATTACTTCCATTAGGATTCTTTATTATCTTAACTCAACAGATTTTTTTTGAATCAGAAGAAAACATGTCTAACCAAGGTAAATTCTTTCCAACAAAATACTATAAGGTATTAGCCACTTCTTTCCTATTTACAACAGGTTGGGCAATCTGTGCAATTCCTATCTTTGCGAGAAATTTAATAGTAACAGGGTCAATTTTTGGACTGCCACGACCTCAGAGCGATATATCCCTATGGCAAAACATAAAATTAACATTTTCAGCCCTATCCACAAATTGGATTTTCCCTAAGATTATACCTAATGAAATACAAGGCTCTTTACTGGTAGCACTTTTTTTCTTTATTATTTTAATAATAGTTGTACAAAGAAAATATAGCATATTAAAGGAGTATATAAAACACCATCTTGTATTCATCCATTTTATATGGGCTGTCAGTTACTTAATTGTTATCATTATTTATACTTCTTTTTATCAAATCGATGTTATAAGCCATCGATTACTTTTTCCCTTTACAATTTCAATAATAATACTTTTCTCTGGATTATTTGAAAGAGTTTTTCCCCTACCTTATTGGTTAATGGTTGTTTTTTCTTCCCTGTCTATTTTCCTTTTTACACTCATTTACCCAATTACAAGTGAAAACTATTTTACAACTGAAAATCTCTTAAATGACAATCCACGATTACAATGGGTTTGTTCTGAAACTCAACCTAATGATTGGATTATTGGTGATTCAACTTTTGATATAACCTTGGGGTGTGGACATCGTAGAAGCCTTTGCTTTATTCCAACTTCAGACAAAGAAGGGCCTCCAAATGAACAAACATTATTTTCGTTCTTAAACAGAATAAAATCAAAAGAGGCTCGAGTATTTATACTCTTACGAAAAGGGGTTCCCTTGGAAGAAGCCTTTTTCGACCAGTGGAAAAAATACTATGGAAATGTAATTGCACATCTCGTATTCGATAGTGAGTATAAATATATTAAAACAAAAAATCGTTGGGCAGAAAAGTCTTTTGTAGCATTAGAAATAGAATATAACCCGCTTTAAAATAGTTTTTTATTTTACAAAATATTGATTTTATAGGATAGATGCTTGTATAATTATATAAAATTTATGCACTGGCACTGCATAAAATTAAGGAGATTTATGCACTATGGATAAAAATATAATAAAGCAGGTAGTTATCGACCAGAGAGGTGAGTTAGAACATCTTTACAAAAGGAATAAAATTGTAGAGCGGAGTATTTTAAATCTATATCGAAAACAAATAGACTCCGATTTAATAAAGGTTATCATGGGGATACGACGCTGTGGAAAATCGATTTTTGCTTACCAGCTATTCAAAGACCGTCATTTTGCATATTTGAATTTTGATGATGAGCGATTATCTTCCTTGGACACAAGTGACCTAAACACTATTCTCGAAATATTCTATGAAGTTTATGGGGAGTTTCGGGAAATAATATTCGATGAAATCCAGAATATTCCTAAATGGGAATTATTTGTGAATAGGCTTCATCGCCAAAACTTTAATATCATCGTCACAGGGAGTAATGCGAAGCTTTTAGGACGCGAATTAGCCACACATCTTACGGGACGTCACTTGAGAGTAGAACTCTTTCCTTTTTCCTTTAAAGAATATTTAGCTTATTACGGTTTTCAAGAAAAAAAGTTATTGACAACAAAAGAAACCGCATTTATAAAGAAGAAACTAAATGAATATATACAAACAGGCGGGTTCCCTGAAACCTTAAAGGGAACTGTTGATACGAAACCATATCTTCAATCTTTATATTCAACGTTAATCACAAAAGACGTCGTTCTTCGACATCGTGTAAAATTTGTGAATAGTTTAATAGAAATCGCTAATTATCTTATCACCAATTATTCTGGTCTTATCAGCTTTAACAAAATAAAAAATATCTTCAAATTAAAAAGTATCCACACATCCTTAAACTACATATCTTATCTTGAGGAAGCTTATCTATTTTTCTTTGTTAAACGGCTTGCCTTCAAATATAAGGAAAGCGTCCTTGCTAATCGAAAATGTTATTGTATCGATACGGGACTCATCCATGCTTTAAGTTTTAAAACATCCGAGAACTTAGGGAAAGTATATGAAAATATTGTTGCATTGGAATTGCAACGGAAAAAATATTATGAAAATATCGAGTTTTATTACTGGCAAGATGTTTACAAAAATGAAGTGGATTTTGTAATTAAAGAAGGAATAAAAATAAAACAATTAATTCAGGTATGTCACAGATTAGATAACCATGAAACAAGAGAGCGAGAAATGAAAGCACTCATAAAATGTAGTAAAGAACTAAAATGTAATCAACTACTTATCATCACAGAGTACGAAGAAGGAGAAGAAATCATAGGAAAGAAGCGGATACAATATATACCTCTATGGAAATGGCTCCTTGAAAAGAGTCAAGGATAAAATGACAATATAATAAATCATAATTTTATGCACTGGCAGTGCATAAAATTTATAATATTTATGCACTGAAGGTAAACTGACTTTTACTTTTTTATTTGCCTTGTTTATGATACATTAATAACAAACTAACCTATCATAAAGGAGCAAATATGTCTACAGATGTAATCCCTCTAAATATCTCCATCCGCGAAAAATTAAATTTTGATGGGAAAATTGCACTGATAACAGGTGCCAGTCGGGGTATCGGCAAATCAATTGCTTTTGCACTTGCCGAATTAGGGGCACACGTGATTATTACTGCCCGCAACATAGAGCCTTTGGAAAAAACTGCAAATGAAATTAATTCTATAGGAGGCAAAGCCACACCAATAACATGTCATAGTGCCCGAAACACAGAGGTAAACAATTTATTTGAACGCATCCGTAATGAATTTGGACGATTAGATATTTTAGTTAATAATTCAGCGACAAATCCTTATTTCGGCCCTTTTCTTGAAGCGACAGAGGCTGTTTTTGATAAAACCTTTGAGGTAAATTGTAAAGGTTATTTTCTCATGGCACAACAAGCTGGCAAGATAATGGTATCCCAGCAAAAAGGTGTTATTATCAATATTGCCTCCATCGAGGGATTACATCCATCTCCATTCATGGGTATCTATTCCATGACAAAATCAGCGGTTATTATGCTCACTAAAGTACTTGCACGCGAATTAGGTCCCTGTGGAATTCGGTGTAACGCAGTATGTCCAGGACTTACTGAAACACGATTTGCCTCAGTGTTAGTTGAAACACAGGAAATCCGCGAACGATATGTGCAAGCCACACCCTTAGGACGTCATGCCCAGCCTGATGAAATAGCAGGTGCCGTAGTTTATTTAGCTTCCGACTCAGCAAGTTATACTAATGGAGCCATTCTTGTCTGCGACGGTGGAAAAACTGCTTAAATCTATCACATATAAATTGTCCCAAGGCAAATAATTTTCGGAATTTGATAAATGAGATAACACGTCTCTATACTTCTCATAGAATATTAATTCTTAGAAAAGAGGTTCAATATGTTGTTATACAAACAAATAGCACAGGAATGGGACAGGCTAAATCGACTTCCAAAAGATGAAGCAAGCCTGTTAGAAGAAACAATAGAAGATGGCGTGTTTCATGGATTTGGCCGTTTTACAGAACAATTAATGGATAAAATGTTAGAGGCTTATCCTGAGACCAATAATTTGATTCCTTATGAAATACAAAAAATGAAAGACGGGATAGCAAATGCCCTTTTCTCAGGTTACCTTATTTACATTGCATATCAAAACCTTTTGAATATAAAAAGACCACAAATGAGATTAGGTATCCAATATATACCAACTCTCATGGATGAATACAACTACATCGTTGCCCCCTATCAACCAAACACCAAAAGCCTGCTATTTAATCAATTACTCGACGAGGAACCTGCAATTGAACTTCTGTTTGAAAAAGTAGCCACTATTGAGATGAATATTATCAGAAAGAATTATCCACAAATCGATGACATTCCTTTTGGAATAGGGTATATGTTAAAAGATTTAATTAACAGGGGTGTATTTATTGGCTTTGGTCTCGGTTATTCCGAAAATAGTTTGAGAAGTTAGAAATAAAATAGATTTGATAAGTATTACTCATCATCATTATCCATTTCCCAGTCATATGGTTCCTGTGTAAGATGTTCCCATGGAACACTTCGAATACCTAATTGTTCCTCCTCTATTTCTTCTTCTTCCCACACTTGGAGTTGTTTACGGTTCCTTTGCCAAACCCATAAAAATACAAACACAGCAAGTATAGCAATCGGTGTAAAAATTGAGCCTGTGGCTATCGCCCCCATAATAGTAACAATCCAAAGTGATTTTCTGTAGCCATACCAAAACTCATCTAACGTTATTCCCCCAATATCATTTAAAGCTTTAACAAAACGTTCTCCCTTGCACGTATTCACCATTTTCCAAAAGGTCTCATCACCGAGAGTCTTCACTAAATATTGAACCATAGATAGTGATTGAATATAAGCACTATTTGTTTTGTCAGGCGAATTTGCTAACATTAATTCTCGATCTAAAAAGCGATATTCAATAAGTCTATTTGTCAATACTATCTGAGACATACGAAGTCCTGTGCTCCAATAATATTCATTAGCGACATACATCGATAGTCCCTCGTTAAACCATAATGGAAGCTGACTTTCCAGACCAGCCCGACTAATAAATACATGCATCAACTCATGTCGTAATGTCCCAGCAAAATCTTCACCCCAATTCCGCAACCTTGGTGATTTTACGATAATAACCCCTTTTCCTGAATGGGCTACACCTCCAAACAAAAAGGGAGAACGTCCACCAGACTTAACCTTAAAATCTTGTGATTCGCGAATAATCCATATCTGCACCGCTTCGTTATTCTCTATTTGTAAACGTCGTGAATATTCGCCCCATGCTTGCTCAATGACTTTCCCAGCATACTCAGCTTGTGCCCTATCCTCTGGCGAGTAAAACACAACACTATGGTCTGTTTCCAACTGCTGAAGCTCATTTTGCCCCAACGTAATATAAGCGATAATCAAAAAATGTATAGATATAACATGAAACATTTTTCACAACACATATAACATTATTTACCCCTATCATAACATAAAGTAGAATCCTAATATTGCCACATGGAAACTCTAAAAAAAGAATCAATGGAAAATTTATTTAAGAGGTTAAAGACAAAATCACTATTTATAAGATGGTATAAAACCATAATATTGACCGAGCCAATACCCTAAAAGGTAGTCATGTCCATTATACTCGACAGGAAAATCTTCCATAGGGTCTCCTGGAGAGAGGTATGGGTCCTGTACCCATGTGGACCATGTATTTTCTCGTCTATCAATAGGGATAGGTTTCCCTTTCTCGGGTTCGGGACTCTGTACATCCCAGATTAATCGGATACCATGTTGTTGTTCATACTTGGTAATGGTATTTTTATTCCATTTAATCGAAAAGGGAAACCATGTAAGTGTTTTGATAGCGTTTTCTACTTCTGAGGTATCGCCTATATATTTTGCTGACAAAAAGGAGTATAAAGGATTGGCTTCAGGTTTTAATCCCGGAAAGGGGGGAGAACCTTCCCAAGCGTGTTTGAAAGATTTGATATAGAATTCTCGTATTTGTGGTTCCTGTTCCAATCGCAACAGGGGTTCTATTCCTAAAAAGAAAAGGACATCATCGGAATGATTCACAAAGCCTCTTCGCGTAGGGTCAAGATTTCTTCTCGCCTGAATAGACCGCTCTGCATATTTCTTTTCAATAGCATATTCTTTATACAAATTTTCATATTTACTATCGCCGGAAACTTGATGGGCTATTTTTAAAGCCTGAAGCCATAACAAAGCATTTAAGGGTTCTATTATTGTGTACTGGGGGAAGTATTTTCCCCAGGTAGTAGGTTTTCCGTCTGCATCAACAATTTTTAAATCATTTTTTAATATATGATCTACAATTGCAGTTACATCTTTTGATATTTCTTTCCGTATAGAATCATCGCTAATCGTTTCATACGCCCATGAAAAACCAAACATAACGCCATCAACTTGATCACTACTCACATCGCCTCGCCATTTATATTTCCCATCGGGAGTAGGTCTCCATATACCATCGTCTTTCCATGTAGAATCGGCAGGTATTACAGCACGAGCCAGCAAACCGTCTACCCCACTGGCTCGGCATAGAAAATTCAGGGCTTTAATTGATTGTATTAGCTTCTCTTTGTCCCTATCATCCTTTGTTATCATGTATTTCATAGACAAGGTACCTACATATATCCCCGTCATGTAGGCATTGTCGGGCATGTTATAAGACAGTCCCCGCTCATTTTGTGGTAATACTAACTTACATAAAGCCTGCCCCTCCAGTAAAAAGCGTTCTTCCATGTCCTGCTGGAATATTTCTGCCTTTTTCCATAAGGGAGGAGGTCCTATTGTATTGGAAACATCGGCTTGTGTAAGTAAGCATAGTAAAGTGATAACTATGCCAATAAACATAGTTATCTTACGGGGCAAATGTTTTTTATACATAGTGTTTTATCCCAAATTTTCAAGGGGTGGATCAAAATTTCCACGGAAAACGCCATTGATAGGTTTCGTTGGTGCACACCATAAAACGCCATTATAAATAACTTTTAATATGTGTTCGTTATAATAAATCGGTAAAGTTTCATGCCCGGGGCTAAAGTAAAAGACCTTTCCCAATCCACGGTGCCAACAGCAACCACTGCGAAATACTTCCCCTCCTTGGTACCAACTCACAAAAACTAATTGATCCGGTTGGGGTATGTCAAAATGTTCACCGTACATTTCGGAGCGTTCTAATTCAATATATTCAGGTATTCCATCAGCTATAGGATGTGCGGGGTCAACCACCCAGACGCGTTCCCGTTCTCCTTCACCTTTCCATTCACGCCATTTCAGCATGCACCCTGTTCCCATAAGCCGACGAAACGGCTTGGACATGTGTCCAGAATGTAAAACAACTAATCCCATCCCATTTAAGACACGATTCTGCACTTTTTCCGCATTTTCTTCTGTTACCTTATCATGAGCCAGATGCCCCCACCAGGTCATTACATCCGTATTTTCTAAAATTTCATCAGATAATCCCTGGTCAGGGTCATCTAATCGCACAGAACGAACAGAAACAATACCCGGCTGTTTTTCTAAGTATTGGGCAATTTGCCCACCAATTGAATTTGGATATACCTTCTGTACTTTTTCACTGATTTTTTCATGGACACCTTCATTCCAAACTGTAACACGCAATCCTGACATGATTAATCCCTTTCATCGTTTAATATTAAATGAGTTAGAATTAATATTAAATATTGTTAAATAGTAAAAAAATATATAAAGGATTTATTTTACACGTTTATCAATCAAATTAACTAATCTCTCGTAAATAGAGTTCTTTTTCGATATAAAATATTGTCTTAATAATCTAAAAGTTTTCCCATCAGGAAATAATGTGCAAACAATTTCATTGTATATTTTATCGTCAGTAAGCAGACTTCTAAAAATGAGTGGTTTTAAATCTTTAATTTCATCAAAAGTGTTTTCATAGTCTATGTCAAAATTAATTTCTGGCATATCCGGTATTTCTTTCTTCCATTGGGAAAGGTAGTCAAGAATTTCGTTCCATACGCTGGGATATCCTAAAAATTTAAATATTTCTCCACCATAGAACAAATGTGTCTCTATATTATAGTCACTTTTCATTGCCTCTAATTCATTTTCATAATAACATTTATTTTTAACAAGTTCTGGGTCTAAGAAATAAAAAATACCAACAAGTTCTTTTTCTGAAAAATTTGATAGCATTATATTTAGTTTTTCCTCAAAATTTTTTATTTGCCCCCTTTTTTTGGAAGAATCATGGTCATCTCTAACCTTTTGTTCAAGGAAATATACTTTTTTTCCCTTCCTGAAACATTGGTCTATGCATAATATATTATTACTACCTTTGTTTTTGTCAACATATATCTTTTTTAGTATTTCAAATCCCATGTATCCTAAATATTTTTCTAAAACTTCCTCAAATGCATTTCCGAATCGAATTTCATGTGATTGTAATAAATTTTGGAGAATTTTACCTTTTGGTTTAGTAGGTCTAAAAAGTCCAATATATCTTGAAGGAGAATTTGCAATTTTTTCAAGCAAATCTGCCTTTGAGTGTTCAAATATATTTTTATTTAATATCATTTTAAACTCATTATATTCCATCATTTTCATATAAGAAGCTTTCATCCTTGACTGTTAGTGAAGATTCTTTTTCAAAGTCAAAAATATCATAATCAAAAGAATTAGTAAGATATTTTTTTTCATACTCATATCTTAATTGGTCAATGCTAATTAATTTACCTTCTCTTCTTAAATACCAGTAAGTCCATCCATTATTATTTTCTTTACCTAATACCTTTGCACTCACCTTATGGATAGATCCTACTATATCGTTATGGAGAATAGATGCATCTGCCAAAACACATGCTTTATATTTGCCATCTTTGGAATATAAAAACTCCCCAATCTTGATATATCCTTTTTCTATAAGATTACCAAATGAAACTCTTGGCTTTCTTTTTTCTACTTTATATTCTAAATAGTGGTTCTCTAACGGGATAATTCTTTTAATTCTATCCATTCCAATTTTCACATAATACTCTTCTTTATCAAATGCGATAAAATTTCTACCAAGTCGTTTTGCAACTGCTGCTGTTGTTCCACTGCCTGAAAAGGGGTCTAAAACAATATCACCAGGATTTGAAGTTGATATGATTATTCGATATAACAATTCCGCTGGCTTTTGTGTAGAGTGGGCTTTTTGCCCATTTATTCTAATCCTTTCATTTCCCTGACATATAGGGATTAACCAATCACTTCTCATTTGTAAATCATCGTTCATCACCTTCATTGAATGGTAATGAAAAGTATATTTAGATGATTTTGTTTTTGTTGACCAAATTAAAGTTTCGTGTGCATTATTAAATCTCGTGCCCTTAAAATTTGGCATGGGATTCGTTTTTACCCAGATTATGTCATTGAGAATCCAGAAGCCAATATTTTGAAGTATCGCTCCAACTCTAAAAATATTGTGATATGTTCCTATTACCCAGATACTTCCGTCGTTTTTCAAAACCCTGTGGCATTCTTTTAACCATTGGTATGTAAATTTATCATACTCTTCCATCGATTCAAATTTATCCCAATCATCATTTACAGCATCTACCTTTGTTTGATTAGGCCGGTATAATTCGCCATTTAATTGCAGATTATATGGAGGGTCTGCAAAAATTAAATCGACAGAGTTTTCTGGCAATTTCTTTAGTAGTTCTACACAATCCCCTTGATAGATTTTATTTAGTTCTAATTCACCTATCTTCATATTAATAACTCCAAAACCTTTTTTTATTATAATTTATACCAATAAATCGTTAAAAACATGGTTTCTCTTTTTTTCTATTCAAATATTAAAATTTTAGGAGTAAGAGGTTTCCCTTTTATAATCTCTTATATTAGGATAAAATATACTACTATCTATTCCTGTTTCAAAAAATTAGTAAATGGAGAACTTTTCTTATGTTGCAAGTGGTGTTAACTGTATCAGCTTGTAAACGGCTCATAGCGAGAGGAATCGTCCGACATACGGAAATACAGAGAGCGATAAATGCACACACGATAGTTATTGTTGCAGGCACGACAAATGGATACATTGCAGAGGAAATATTAAAGTATTTGGGGTATGAAGATCCTTTCCCTAAAAACCGATTTTTTAGAGGGATTACATTACCTCCCTTTTACTCACTCACAGATATGGGAAGATTGCCTGATGAGTCTTCTTTTATCGGGGATGTTGTAATTGTCAAAGGGAATTGGGAACGAGGTAAAAATCTTTTTGATGTGGTTCAACAATTAAGCCAAAATGATATTATTCTCAAAGGGGCGAATGCACTGGATATTAATAATTGGCGGGCTGGGATTTTTGTTGCTCATCCCCAAGGGGGAACTATTGGGGTTACAATACCTGCTGTGATAGGTCGTCGGGTAAAACTTATTATCCCTGTGGGGCTTGAAAAACGAATTTCTGGAAATCTTGACGCGATTGCAGTGAAAATAAATACCGCTCACGGAAATGGTCCTCGATTTTTCCCTGTTCCGGGTGACGTTTTTACAGAAATAGATGCTATAAAACTGCTAACAGGTGCTGATGCAGAATTGATAGGAGGAGGTGGCGTTAATGGTGCAGAAGGGGCTTTATGGTTTGCTATTACAGGTACAGAAGAACAAGAAAATCATGCCTACAATCTCATAAGTGAAATACAGAATGAACCACCATTTCAGATAAAATAAAACCCAATAAATAAGGAAATAAGGATATGCATCTTCTCTACAAAAGATACTCTTTACTGCTTATAATAACAAATATAATAATATTCATTTCTAACTCTGTCCCCTGTGAGGAGACAAATTCATCACCGTCGGAAAAAGAGGATTATGTTTGGGAAACAGTGTCACTTATTACTAATGGGGGCTTCGAACCTACTGAGACAAAAGACAGTACCGATTCCATTTTATCAGGATGGAAATATTCCCCAGAAGACGCAAATACTAAGATTCAACTGGACAATGAAACATATTTATCAGGCAAAAATGCACTACGCATAGACGGAAAAGGAACCATTAATATCCATACCGGACCTATTCCCATTCCTAACAATATCGTATCAATCACAGGAAGTATTTCATATCATGGCAATTTCCCCTCAAAGGCAATAATTCAATGGATGAAAGGCGAAGAGCAACTAACCACAACAGAATTTAAACTCATAGAAACACCAAATTCTGATTGGAAACGGTTTGTTCTTCCAGAGACACAACCCCCTTCTGAATCCAATGCACTTTATCTCCAACTTTCATCAGACCTAAATCCAACTGGCACCGTTTGGTGGGATGAAGTTGTACTAACCGCTATTGTAGAACAAACTCAGTCAGTGGAAATATTTGTTAACCAAGTAGGATACGACCTACTTTGTCCAAAATCATTCATCGTTGCGACAAATTTTGTTCCTGATGATATGGAAGCCTATATATTGGACAGTTCAGAAAATCAACTACAAAAAATTTCACTAAGCAATCCTTCACGAATAATTGGTGCATATAAATCCGACTGGGGAAAATGGTTTTACCGAGGGGATTTTACAGACTTTAATGACGAGGGCACTTACAAAATAGGTGTCTTCGTTAAAAATAAAAAATATTTAAGTCCCTCATTTATGATTGGAAAAGATCTCCTCTGGGAAAAAACCATTCCTATAGTTCTCGAAGGGATACGAATTCATCGATGTGGGATAGATGTCGAAGGCATTCATGAACCATGCCATACAGATGATTCATGGGAAGGTAAATCACTCATTGGAGGTTGGCATAATGGCGAAGACTACGGAAAACAAAAAACTGCCCTTTGTTTAAACTACCTTGCAGAAAGTTATAACATCTGCAAATGGCGACTTCTAAAAAATACAGAGTTAGAAAAACTATTCCGCGAAGAATTGGAGTGGGGTTCAAAATACATTATAAATCGAATACAGGAAGACGGAAGTTTACTGGGAAATATCATTTCAAAGCAAAAGAAAGAAGAAGATAATTCAACAATTCAAGAGGAACGAGTTGTCGAACCGCCACAGGACGAAGAAATCTGTGTCTCTGCTCTCTCTTATATCTCCTACGGATTAGCTTCCAATTCCAATAATAATATATACATAGAAAAAACGGAACGCATTGCAAATTCCATGTTAAACAGAGGAATAAAAATACCAGGATTATTCACAGCTCTCATTTACCTCAGTGAATTAAAAGGTCCCGATAAATATCTCCCCCAGATACAAGCACAAATTCCGAGTGACCTCTTATCTGTCTCAGAAGCCATACCTCGTTATGATACTTTCACTTATGAAAGCAAAACATATGAACTTATACAAGCTTTGAAAAACACATTACAACCTTATATAGAACAGGCAAATCAAAACCCCTTCGGTATATGTCCTATAAAATGGAGCCCAGAGGTAGATTTCTTTGGTATCACAACCCCTAAAGAGCAGGTATTAAAAGGAACAAATCTTTATCTATTGCATATTTCTCAATTAGCAGGAAAAGCATTCCGTTTCATGCCAGATGAATCAACAAAAAAATTATTTTTTGACCAAATTAACTGGATTTTAGGGGTTAACCCATTCGGCGTTTGTTTCATACAAGGTATAGGTGAAAAAAACCTGCCCTCAATCTCACATCCCTATGTAAAGGCAGGAGTAGCACCTTCAAAATTAGTAGGTATTATTCCGTATGGTATCCGTGCATCTTCAAGGAATCAGGATACACCTTACCTTGATATGTCAAACACTAAAGACGTAGACCCAAATTCAACAAGTGTATCATTAGAAGCAATGGCTTTATATATCAACGCATTAGCACATTATTACCGTGTCCATATCCATTCAGAGATGAATCTTCCTGTTCCCTCCAATACCACATTACAATAAACGAGTGAAAACAACTCACAAAAAATATGATATAATCATACAAAATCAATAGAAAAGATTTGGATTTTTTATAACAACAAAGTCGGAAGGGATTTATATATGATTATTGTAATGGCAAGCAGGAAACCAGAAGATGTTGCTTATGTTGTAAGTCGCGTCGAGGAATTAGGCCTTAAACCTCACGTCCTTGAAGGTGTCGAAAAAACAGTTATAGCAGTCATAGGCGATGAACGCATCCTACAAGGGGTATTAGCATTAGAAGCATTACCACATGTAGAAAAGGTAATGCCCGTCTTAAAACCTTACAAATTAGCAAGTCGAGAAGTCAAAAAAGAAGACACGAATATTCAGGTAGGTAAAATTCGAATAGGACCAAAATCCTTTTGTGTCATGGCAGGACCTTGTGCGGTAGAGTCCCGAGAACAGATTATGCAAACCGCAGAATTCGTAAAAAAATGTGGGGCACATATACTTCGTGGGGGCGCCTACAAACCACGCACATCCCCTTATAGTTTTCAAGGGATGGAATTGGAAGGCTTGCGATTGTTAAAAGAGGCTTCCGAAAAGTATGACCTACCTGTTGTTACAGAGGCTATGACCGTAGAACAAGTTCCTGTAGTTGCAGATTATGCAGATATTATCCAAATTGGTGCTCGCAACATGCAGAACTACGGACTGCTTCGTGCTGTAGGCAAATTAAACAAGCCGATATTATTAAAACGAGGAATGATGTCCACAATTAATGAATGGCTTATGTCCGCTGAATATATCATTGCGGAAGGGAATCCTAATGTTATTATGTGCGAACGTGGAATTCGAACCTTCGAAACAGAAACACGAAACACCTTGGATATTCAGGCAGTTCCCGTAGTCAAAAAATACTCCCATCTACCCGTAATTATCGACCCAAGCCATGCAAGCGGACGATGGGACTTAGTAATTCCTATGTCAAAAGCGGCAATTTCAGCAGGAGCTGATGGTATTATCGTAGAGGTTCATCCCAATCCTGCAGAAGCCTTGTCAGATGGTGCTCAATCCCTTAAATTAGAAAAGTTTGAACAACTCATGAAAGAAATCAACCCCTTAGTAAATATCGTGGGAAGAACAATGTGAAAAATCATTCAGGATACATAAACAATGACAGAAATAAAAGATGAAAATACTATCCCGATAGAGAATGTAACTTCATTAGAACCTCGAACAAATGAATTCATCGCAGAGGAAGAAGAATCCCTCTCATCGCTTGACCGTGAACAGACCAAGCAAGCAATTCATGCATTATTATTTGTAAGTGACAAGCCACTCAGCGCAAATCGGATAGCAGAAATCCTCGGTGATATTGACACCGAAGTTGTTATATCTCTATTAGAAGAAATAAAGATAGAAATAAACAACAATAATAACCTCCCATATATCTTAAAAGAGATAGCTGGTGGCTATCAGCTCCTTACCCGACCTTTATTTGCCCCATTTATTCGAAAATTTCTACAGATAAAACGCACACGACGAATGTCCCCAGCCTTATTAGAGACATTAGCAATCATTGCTTATAAACAACCCATAACACGAGTTGAAGTAGAAGCTATCCGCGGAGTTTCAGTTACACACGCTTTTGAACAATTATTAGAACAGAATCTTATAAAAGTGTGTGGAGTCTCAGAATTACCTGGAAGACCTAAACTCTACCGCACAACAGATGAATTTTTACTCATGTTTGGTTTAAACAGTTTACAAGATTTACCGAGTGTCGAAGACCTAAAGGAGTTTAAGTAGTCCCTTGATTCGGTTGCAAAAATACCTCGCCCAATGTGGAATTGGTTCAAGACGTGCCATTGAAAAACTTATTCAGGATGGTAGGATTACTGTTAACGGGAATCCTGTCCCATTAGGAATTAAAATAAATCCTGAAACTGACAAAATTTATATTGATAACAAACCAGTCTCTTCTCCAATCTCAGAAAAAGTATACATCCTTCTCAATAAGCCCAAAGGTGTTGTAACCACTGCCAGCGATGAATTAGGAAGACCTACCGTTATGGATTTGGTGAAAAAACTGAAAACACGTGTTTTTCCAGTTGGCAGGTTAGACCTCGATGTAGAAGGTGCGTTGTTATTAACAAATGATGGTGAATTAGCAAATAGTCTTCTTCACCCAAGTAATGAGGTACCAAAAACGTATATTGCTGTCGTTAAAGGATTTATCACAATCCAAGCTATTAAAAAACTGCAAAACGGCGTTCAACTTGACGATGGCAAAACTGCACCCGCAAAAGTAAAAATTTTACTCCAGTCTCTCTCCCATTCTCACATCCAATTAACCATTCATGAAGGTAAAAAACGGGAAATAAAACGGATGTGTTCTGCAGTCGGTTTCCCAGTAATTTCTCTAAAAAGAATCTCCTTTGCAGGCATCTCTTTACAAAACCTCCCTACAGGGCAATGGCGATACTTAACCCCTGAGGAAATTGCTATTCTCAAAAATATCTCCCAAAAATACCAACAAGCCCAAAACGGCAAATGCTAAAACCAAATTTAACCCAAAATCCAAATAATTACCATCCCCTATTGCTCCATCCGTCCATCTTTCGTATAAAAATATTGAGAAAAACTCTTCCAATGGATTTATATCTTGTTTATAGCACCCGACTAACTATAAAATTATGAAAGATTTTTACATCATCTGCTTTTTGCTCTGCTTTTGGAAACTTATACATGTTAAAACGCACATTAAAAATGAGCTTCTGGATTTGGTATGACTATATGGGGACATGGTTTATGATTAACCTATGTTTGCTTACCCCATGGATAATATTCATAGTCCCTTTATTTCTCCATATCAATACCTTTCCTCCTCTACTAATTGGTTTCTTACTTTTTGGCGCCTGCCTATATTTTTACATTGCTAACGTCTTCATATCAGCATTTACAGTTAGTATTCTGGAACACAAGGAGGGATTAAAAAATAAATTGGGATTTGCTATTAAAATTACTTTCATAAAATCACTACCCGTAGGTTTACTATTCCTCTTTTTATTTACAGTGCTCTTAATAAATATTTGGTTTTACCTTCATAAAAAATTTTCTGGTCTGCTATGGGTAAACTATATTTTTATAGGCTTATTTCTCTGGCTTATACTGTTTACTTTCTGTTCATTATTATGGAGCATACCAACATTATCATTTAAAAGATTAAACACCTTAAAAAATATTCTCTGGGGTTATATTATTCTAATCGCCAACCCGTATTTTAGTTTTCAATTACTTTTTTGTTATACTATTTCTACTTTACTAAATATTTTTCCTCTATATTTCTTTTTCATAGGTACAGTAATACCGCCAATTATTTTAACCTGTGCTTATGAAATATTATCCCGAAAATATGAAGCAATACAAAAACAACAAATAGAATTACCTGAATATATTGTTTTTAGAGATTATGAAGATGAGTTTCTCAACAGAAGTTGGGAGCATCTTTTTAAGCCATGGAAATTATAAATAAACTTAAATTCAAAGAGAAAGGGAATGACTATGACAAGAATTACAGCAGTTCAAGCACGTGAGATATTGGATTCGCGTGGAAATCCAACCATCGAGGTTGATGTCTACCTTGCCTCTGGAGCAGTTGGTAGGGCAGCAGTTCCATCTGGCGCATCTACCGGAGAGAATGAAGCAGTAGAACTTCGTGACGGCGATAAGAAACGCTATTTAGGCAGAGGAGTCACTAAGGCAGTAAAGAACGTAAATGACGTGATAGCAGAAGAAATTTTAGGCATGGACGCATTAGAACAAAGAGAAATAGACCAGATGCTTTGCGAATTAGACGGAACACCAAACAAAGGAAAATTAGGTGCTAACGCAATATTAGGCGTTTCTCTTGCAGTCGCTAAAGCGGCAGCAGAAACACTTGAAATGCCATTATATCGCTATATTGGCGGAGCCAATGCACATGTGCTCCCTGTACCAATGATGAATATCCTAAACGGCGGAAAGCATGCTGACAACAATGTTGACCTCCAAGAGTTTATGATTGTGCCTGCTGGTGCAAATTGTTTCCGTGAAGCATTACGAATGGGCACAGAAGTATTCCATGCCTTAAAAAAGGTACTAAAAAGCCAAAGATTAAATACTGCTGTTGGTGATGAAGGTGGTTTTGCTCCAGACCTAAAATCCAATCAAGAAGCCATTGAAGTGATATTAAAAGCCATTAAAGAAGCAGATTACAAACCAGAAAAGGATGTCTGGATTGCTCTTGACCCAGCTGCCAGTTCTTTCTTTAATGAAGGCAAGTACATTCTCCAATCAGAAGAACCAAAAGAAAAAACAACCAACGATATGATTGAATTTTGGGTAGAATGGGCAAAGAAATATCCTATTATCAGTTTAGAAGATGGCCTCGACGAAAACGACTGGGCAGGCTGGAAAAAGCTTACTGATAAACTTGGAAACAAGATTCAATTGGTTGGTGATGACATTTTCGTAACCAATCCCACGTACCTTGCTCGTGGAATTAAAGAAGGGGTTGGCAATTCTATTTTGATTAAACTCAATCAAATTGGAACATTAACCGAAACACTCGAAACCTGCCAGATGGCACATCGTGCAGGTTACACCACTGTAATTTCGCACAGAAGCGGTGAAACGGAAGATTCCACGATTGCTGACTTCGCAGTGGCTGTGAATGCAGGACAAATCAAGACTGGTTCCGCATCACGTAGCGACCGTATTGCAAAATATAACCAATTATTGCGTATCGAAGAAGAATTAGGAACACAATCAGAATTTTTAGGTGTCAAAGCGTTTGCACCATTGAAATAAATTAACATAAATTGCAGTTTTTGATTATAATTACTATTAGCAATATAATTTGATGTATAATATATAAGTAAAACAAAGGAGTTATTGACACAGGTTAATGCAACGAGTAAAACAAATATTTCGTTTTTTGCTTGTGTTAGTGATGGTGTGTTGTTTTGCTTATGGTTATTTTAAATATAGAGACCTCTCTAACCGTTATCAAGAAGTAAAAAAAGCTGAGGCAGAATTTCAACAATTCATCCAACAAATACGAGATTTGGCAGAACAAAAAAGACAATTGGAACAAGAAATCGAACGGTTGAAGGCTGACCAATTAAAGCAAGAGGAATATGTTCGTAAAAATAAAGGCTGGGTTTATCCTGGTGAAAAAGTATTAAGGTTGGAAGAACAATGATAAAGGAGGTTCAATTCAAACAAATTGGGTATGAGTAAATTCAAGTTAAAGAAGGATGCAGTCTCGACACACGAGATTGTTGTCAAGAATCATGATGAATTAATCAAACTGTTAGGGGTAAATGGGGAAATCCGAAGGCGAGTCTGTGATCAAACCCATGTCCAAGTCATTGACCGAGGCGGGAAAGTCTTGCTTATCGGCGAATATGAAGAAACCCAAAAAGTAAGTGATGTTCTGAACCATTTACTCTTTGCAGTTCGTAGGGGCTACACCCCGACACCTGCTGACTTTGACCTTGCTATGGAAGATTATCCAGAAATGAAAAACACTATTGCATTAGAGGAACAATCTGAAACATACACCACTAACCCAGCAATTTTGTTAAGACCCGAAATAAAAGTTCAACCTCGTTCCCAAGGGCAGATAGACTATTTAGAGACAGTTCGCCGATGTGAAATGACTTTTGTAATAGGTCCAGCAGGGACAGGAAAAACTTATCTGGCTATGGCATCGGCTGTCTCAGCCTTGTTAAATAAACAAGTACGCCGTTTAGTATTAACACGACCTGCCGTAGAAGCGGGAGAAAATTTAGGATACCTGCCCGGAGCCATTGAGGAAAAAGTACATCCCTATTTACGTCCTCTATATGATGCATTATACTCCATGGTGGATTTCGATAGAGTCCAACGATGGATAGAACAGGAACGAATAGAAGTTGCACCACTGGCTTTTATGAGAGGTCGTTCTCTTGACCATGCTTTTGTTATTTTAGATGAAGCACAAAATACAACAAGTGACCAGATGCTTATGTTCCTTACCCGATTAGGTGAAGGCTCACGGGCTATTATTACGGGAGATATAACCCAAATTGATTTGCCCAAAGGCAAAATATCCGGCTTGGTGGAAAGCCGAAGAATTTTGGAAGGGATTCCAGGCATTGGTATCGTACATTTAACCAAACGTGATGTCGTCCGACATCCATTGGTGCAACGAATTATCGATGCCTATGAGGCTCATGGACGTTTGGTTAATCATGAGCACACATCCCCCAAAAAAATAGATGAGAAACGGAGCGAGCATGAATTATGAGTGAAAAGTCAGGAACCCAGCGAAAAATTGGGTTCCCGTCATTAGATAAAATCTCACAGTGGCAGTTACGGCGGGATAAACACTTTCTCAGTCCACAAATCCTGATTGTTGGTATCTTGTCCGCTATCTTTTCTGCTTTCCTTATCACCTCAAATTTCCCTCAAGAAACATTAACCCCAGAAGAAGTTGACCGAGAAATTGTTGCAAAACAGGAATTGCGTGCAAATTTCAGTTTTCAAACTGAGGATGTCAAAGCAACACAAGAAGCACGTAACCAAGCACGTGAAAAAGTACTTCCTCACTATCGAATTGATAAGGAAAAAGTCCAGAAACAACTTCAGACTTTAAGAGAACGTATTAGCCAATTACAAACAATTCGTACAAAAATTTATGAAGATTGGAAAAAAATAGAAAAAAAACAAGAGATGGATGAATCATCTCAATTCATGTCTTACGCTCAACAGGTATTTAACGAAATTTACCCGACTATTAAATGGGCAGAAAATATCGAAGCGTCAAAACTCTTACTATGGATCTTGACTGATGTAAATTTAGAAAATCGGAATATGAATAATAACCCATTTAATATTCCGAATTTAGGAGAAAATCTCCAATTTTCTCTATCTGATGGCAAAGTACAACTTCCAGACATAATGGCTAAAGTTGCGGAAGAAAGTTTAAACTCCATTCTGAATGAAGGTATCTTTCCCGTACAAGACAAAGGAAATACAGAAATAAAAATAGCCATTATCCGTGATGTATCTGAAACAGAACAAAAGGTAACTCAAGAAATCTTACTCCGTGATGTCCCAGATATCAAACAGGCAATTGAGAATAAATTAAAACCAAAAATTCAAGAGGAAGCACGAAAAATCGCCAAACAATTTCCATCGTTGGATTGGCTAAAAGTTTATGAGGCTATCATGTCCATCACCTCAGATTTGGTAGTAGACACATTACAATACGATTCAGTCGCAACAGAGATTGTCCGCGAACGCTCTGCAGAATCAATTAACCCTGTAATGAAAGAGATTGCCGCAGGTGAAATTATTCAAGAACGTGGGAAACGATGGACATTAGAATCACGTTCCGACGCCAAAACTTACTTAAATCTACTCAATCAAAGTCAGGGTGAATCTCCACGCTGGCTATTCTCATTTATCGCTCATTTGATTATCGTTCTACTCGCTTATGTAAGTTTATACCGTGCTATCCGCCTATGGGAACACAAAGGAGAACCATCATCAGAAGCCATCTGGTATCTTGCTCTTCTCCTTATTAATGGAATCCTTCTATTAGGAAAAACAATGCAATTTTTTGATACCACAGGTTTTTCTGTCCCTGTAGCAATTACTGGAATTTTATTTGCCATTCTGGTACAGATGAGGCTATCTGCATTTCTATCTTTTATTACCTGTGTGCTCTTATCTATATTATTTCGCTATGACTGGCGACTTCTTATCTTCGACCTTGCAATGACCATGGGGGCTGTATTTACTATCTATCGTGTTCGCAAACGGAGAGATATTACCTCCGCTTCCCTAAGTGGTATCTTCATCGGATTCCTTACTTTATTAGCAATCACCCTCACCACAGACACCTTAATCGGAGAAATGACCGTACGACGATTTTTATTATTAGGTATTAATGGGAGTTTATGTATACTTTTAGTGCCAGGTATTTTGCCGTTTCTTGAACGTTTATTCGGAATCGTTACAGACTTCCAACTTTTAGAATATTCAGACCTTAATAACGAAATACTTAGGAAACTGGCAGTGCGTGCCCCTGCAACTTACTCACATAGCCTCATTTTAGGACAATTAGCAGAAAGAGCTGCGGATGCAATTGATGCAAATGGCTTACTTGCACGCGTTTGTGCATATTACCATGACATAGGCAAAATGCGTCATTCGGAATATTTCTATGAGAATCAGAATGGCAATAATATTCATGACACCCTCTCCCCACGTAACAGTGTCCGTATAATCATTAACCATGTTAATGAAGGTGTCAAATTAGCCCAAGAATATCACCTTCCAAAGCCCGTCACAGAAGCCATAGCTCAACATCATGGGACATATCTTGTCAGTTATTTCTATAAGTTAGCCATCGAACAACAAAAGTTTGGCGATGTAAATGAACAAGACTTCCGTTATCCAGGTCCAAAACCACAAAAACCGGAGTATGCAATTATTATGATTTGCGATGCGGCAGAATCAGCAGTACGCTCGCTGAAAAATCCAAACCCAGAACGAATTCGTCAATTAGTAGACCGCCTCGTAACAGAAAGGGCTAATGACGGTCAGTTTGATGAATGTGACCTCACACTTCGACAGTTAAACATTATTATTGAAGAAGTTTCTCTTGCCTTAAACTCATTACATCATTTAAGACCTTCTTATCCTGGAATCAATATTGAAGAAGAGCATGCAAACACATTATTAGCAAAAACAAATAACCATAATGCAAAGCCTGATGAAATCTTATTAGACAATAAAGAAGTTTTAGGGAAGTGAGATGCTCCATATAGCAATAAAAAATATTTCCTCTTATAAACAAATGTATAATTCACGACGGTTAAAAAAAATCGCAGAACACATCCTGATTGAAGAAGGGCATTCACAACAAAATTGTGAATTAAGCATCGTATTTTGTAATGATGATTTTATTCAAGGTCTAAACAAAGAATATCGCCATAAAAACACCCCTACAGATGTCCTATCTTTTCCAGTGCCCTCCAATTTCCCATCTGGGGATACAAAACCAATTGGAGAAATTATTATCTCATTACAGACTGTACTTACAAGGGCAGAAAACCCTGAAAAAGCAATACACGAAATTGATGTCTTGTTTTGTCATGGTTTGCTCCATTTATTAGGATATATCCACGATACACCACATCAACGTAGACAGATGATAGAAAAACAAGCAAAATATTTAGGGATACCGATAGAAGATGCATGGATAAAATATCCAAAACACACCAATAAAAAGAAATGTTAAACTTTTTCGGCATGTATGATACAATAGAAAAAGAAGGAAGTATAAATATTCGTAGACGAAAAGAGAACCAAAAAAATATTCAGATTAATCGACAACATCTATATCCAATTGCTTTCTGTTTTATACTTATCTTCCTAGCTATGTTTCAGGCAGAAAGTGTTAATGGGGGGACAATTTATAATAATCTCGACAAATTTTTCCCTTTCCATATCATTATTTTGTCATGTTGCTTATTAACCTCATCTGCATTCTTCTCAGCCACTGAGACCGCCTTCTTTTCTATTCGAACGACACAACTCAAAGCTATGAAAAATAGCCCGTCCTTCCGTGACAGAATGATAGCCCAATTAATGAAGTCTCCATCCGAACTATTAACAACAATACTTATGGGTAATGCCATCGTGAATATTGGTCTAAGTATTGCCTTTGGAAGTCGTCTGGAAGAATACATTATAAACCGAGTACTACCCTCATCTATTGCTTCATCATTTGTTTCTTATTCAATTGCCTGTCTGGCCTCAACTTTACTGCTTATTTTTGGAGGAGAGGTAACCCCAAAACTAATTGCCTCCAGATATGTCGAGCAATATGCTCGTTCCGTCGTTTTTTTAATCTATATCATTCATGCTTTATTCACACCTATACGTAGACTACTTCTCTTTTCTATCGGTATTACATTCCGAATCACACATTTCAGTTCTATACCACCTTCACCATGGGTCACTGATGACGAATTAAAACTACTCGTAAATGAGGAAGGACTTTCAAACGTCATTGCTGAAGATGAACGTAAAATGATACGTGGTATACTTGAGTTTCGTGATGAACCAGTAAAACGTATTTTAGTGCCAAGAACAGAAATCGTGGCTATACAGGATACAGCAACAGTAGCAGATGCATGGGAAGTTTTCTGTGAACATGAATACTCACGCATGCCTATTTATCACGAAAATTTGGACCATATTATTGGTATTCTCTATGCTAAAGACTTACTTGATTATACTGAAAGGGGACAATGGAAACAGCCTGTTAAACCTATTGGACGTAAAGCCAATTTTATTCCAGATACAATGTCAATATCAGAGTTAATTAAAACAGCACAAAAATTAAATACACATGTTGCTATTGTCGTTGATGAATATGGCGGAACAGCAGGACTTGTAACATTACACGATGCATTAAGTGCAATTGTCGGAGAAATTTCTGATGACGAAAACGTAGAAGAACCCCTCTTTGTCAAAATATCGGAAAATGAATATCTACTTCATGGTAAAATGCCAATATCTGAATTAGAAGAATTAATCCAATATTCTTTAGAAGACCCAGAACATAATACCATTGCTGGCTATCTACTAAAACAGCACGAGAATCTAACAAAGCAAGGGGATATTGTATCCGTAGGACCACTAAAATTCACGGTGGAAAAAATGGATGGAAAACGGATAACACAACTACGACTTAACATCGAACGAGAAGCCGATACTCAAGAAACAGAAGGAAATAATCTATGACCAATATTAACTGGCAATTATTTTCCGTTTTTATTGGTGGTGTTATTTCCTCCGCCTTTTTCGCTGGCTATGAAACTGGATTCATTTCGCTTAATCCGATACGTGTCAAACATCTCTCGGGAAAAACACATTCTCGACGTGCACAAATTCTTCTTAAATATCTGGATAATCCTGACCAACTTCTTATCGTATTATTGTTAGGTACAAATATTTCTATTGTTATAGCCTCAATAGCACTAACCCATTTGTTGGGAAACCCAATCTCATCTCTACTTGTAGCCACCGCAATCATACTCTTTTTTGGAGAAATTCTACCTAAAACTATTTTTCGGGTTCATCCTAATACGTTGTGTTATTTTTTCGTTCCCATAATTGTAATTTTTGATTTCTTTCTCAAGCCATTATCCATTCCAATTGTTTGGTTTTTCTCCAAAACGTTAGGGACAAATCAATGGTTCTCATCATTAAAATCATTAATGCGTTCGCCAGAAGATATGAAACGACTCGTAGAACAAGGAGCAGAACATGGAGGCATCCACGAGGAGGAGCGAGACCTTATCCACTCTGTTTTCGACCTTCAACAAAAAGTGGCAAAGGAGATTATGGTGCCTCGCATCGACATTTGTGCTGTATCCGTGCTGGCGAAACGGGACGATGTAGTACAGGTATTCAGAGAAAATCGATATACCCGTATTCCAGTATATGAAGAAAACATAGACCGAATCATAGGTATTATTAAGGCATTTGACCTGTTAAAAGATAAAACCAGAGAAAATCAAGATATACGACGCTTCATTCGCCCAGTAATGTTCATCACAGATGCAACCCCGTTAGATGAAATCCTTAAACAAATGCGTCAACAACATCAAACTATGGCTATTGTTGTTGATGAATATGGTGGCACTGCAGGATTGATCACATTAGAAGACATTTTAGAAGAGATATTTGGCGAAATCCGTGATGAACATGACCAGGAAGAACTCCCTGTTCGCCAAATGGGTCCTGGTGACTATATTGTCCGTGCACGAACAACACTTGAAGAGTTTAGAGAAACAACGAAGATAGAACTCTATGATGACGAGGTAGAAACAATAGGTGGCTGGCTGATAAAAATGGTTCAAAGAATACCACAGAAAGGAGAGGTTTTAATTGCAGGTCCCTTCCGCATCACTATTCTTGATGGAAAACCTAATTGTATAACCTTAATACGCATGGAGTTTCAAAAGACCAATTCTCATGACGTTCCAAAGAAATAAAATATGAGCCAACCTTTAGAAATCTAATTTGATTCTTCCTCTATACCTTTATAGTTAAAATCTCTTCTTGAATGTGAGAATTTTTGCATAATTCATGACTATAAAAGACTTAAGTGAGAGTCGCCTTTATTACTTTGAGACATCAATGATACTCTTAATTCACCCATTTGCCTCCAATAGTAATTCAAATATCCCATCCTGTTATTCATTCCGAAGAGATTTCGGAGGAGATAATACTTCCATCATGATAATCGCCCATTGAAGTTGCGGAATATTGCCAATATTTTCTCGTAGATTGATAACCCCATGTCCCGCAGGTTGCATCGACATACGTTGCATTGGTGCAGTTACTTCTGCTTTGCCCATACGAGCCATTGTAGAGACGGACTCACTTTTTGGTTTCGGTTTGATATCAATTTTTTTAGTTATGTATTTTCCTTGAACCTCCTTAAAAACAGGTTCCCTCTTTTCTGGAGTAGACTTTGTTTTTGGGCTTTCAACCTTTTGAGGAAGTTCTGTCTTTATAATAATAGGTTTTAATTTAGGTCCTTCTTCTTCCCACAATTCTTCATTCTGCTCTCCTTTTTTAGGTTTAGGCTCAAATAATGGAAGAGGTGGCGGTGGAGATTCGCTTTCCGTTCGGATAACTACTTTCCGTTTTGGAACAGTCTCCTTCGACTCTTCAAATTTCCTTTTTTCGTTGTATGGCTTGCTCTTGGGAATTGTCTGCTTACCTGGTGTATCTTTCTTCATTTCTTTCATTGCACGAAAGATTGAAGAAATAACTACAATTCCTAAGAACACAACTAAACCTAATAGGTCTTCAAAATTCATAATAAATCCCTTCTTTATCTCTTACGATGAAGGAGTCGGTTTGTCGGGTCCTTTGGGTTGAGATTGTGCTGGCGGTGATAACTTTGAAATAGCATCCCTCATTTCGGTATCCGCAAGAATATTTTTCATCCGATAATAATCCATAACTCCAAGGTTTCCATTTCGGAACGCCTCTGCAATGGCTTTCGGAATTTCTGCTTCTGCTTCAACCACTTTAGACCGCATTTCCATAACCAATGCTTGCATCTCCGCTTCACGTGCCAATGCCATAGCACGTCGTTCCTCAGCACGAGCTTGAGCAATCTGTTTATCTGCCTCTGCCTGAGCAATTTGCAACTGGGCACCAATATTTTCACCCACATCAACATCCGCAATGTCTATTGAAAGAATTTCAAATGCTGTCCCAGCATCCAACCCACGTGCAAGGACTGTCTTCGAAATAGAATCTGGATTTTCTAAAACCTTCTTATGTGTCGGTGCAGAACCAATCGTGGTAACGATACCTTCCCCTACTCGAGCTATAATGGTTTCTTCTGTTGCACCACCAACCAACCGTTCAATATTTGTACGAACAGTAACACGTGCCTTCGCTTTCAACTGGATTCCATCCATTGCGACAGCGGAAACAGTTGAAGGTCCCTTAGATGGGTCAGGACAATCTATAACTTTCGGACGGACAGAGGTCTTAACCGCATCAAGTACATCACGCCCAGCCAAGTCTATTGCTGTTGCCTTTTGAAACGTAAGCGGAATATTTGCTTTATTTGCTGCAATAAGGGCTTGTACAACACGAAGTACATTTCCACCCGCAAGATAGTGTGTTTCAAGTTCATCTGTGGTTACATTTAAACCTGCTTTCACCGCCATAATTCGGCTGTCGACAATAACTTGCGGATTGACCTTTCGCAAACTCATACCAATTAAATTCCAAATCGACACATGCGCCTTGGATAAAGCGGCACGTATCCATAAACGGAAAAAGGATATAACAATAGCCACAAAAATAAGGGCTACAACTAACACAATCAGCAAAAATACAGCGATAATCGGATTTATCATATAAATCTCCTTTTAGTTAATAGTTAAACTTCTTTATATCTATCTTATTATAACCTATATTTTCTCATTTTCAATATTTCTACATTCCTCAACAACTATGCGTGGACCCTGAATATCAATAATTTTTACCTCATGTCCCGCTTCTATAAACATTCCAGAAGAAACTGCATCTACCCTTTTTCCATCGACTTCTATTATCCCTGCAGGCCTAAGAGGAGAAATAACCTTCCCTGTTTTGCCAACCAACGAAGGGTCAAATTGAATACCAATATAGCCCTTATCCACTGTTTGACTTTCGCTGATAACTAATTTTTCACCAGCAGAGGTTTTTGTTAAAAGATAAAACCCCCCTGCAAGAGAACCAACAAACCCAAGAAACTCAACCACGATAATAAATATAAGATAATCAGGATAGTAATACCCCCCAATGGCTGTACTGCCTAACAACATAATAATCCCAAACGTGCCACAAATTCCGCCTGGCACAATAAATTCCGCCAATATGAGAATCACACCCCCTAAAAATAATAAAATAGCCCACCATATCATTTCTTGTTTTCCTCCTGTAATACTGTCTCTAATAAAGTTATTAATTGTGATGTTTCAACTCGTATACTCAATAACACCTTGCTCTTTTCGCTTGGGTCTTTCGGGTCTGCCTCCTGAAGAATTTCAAACGTATTAATAACCGAGGGAGACTGATTTTGAGAAAAAATACGTTGTGCCTCTTGAAGAAGTTTATTATATCGTTTTAAAAAAGGCACACAGGTATAATATCCAGAACCTTGTGAAGAGACAATTTCCATCTCTTTAAGAAGTTGTTTTAGCATTTGAACAATAATCTTAATCTCATTCATGTTTAGCCTCCTTATCTGTTTTTACAGGAACAACCACATAACGATTTCCCTGAACTTCTATTATTTGTATATGTGTTCCCATCTCTATGTATTCACCAGTTGCAACGACATCCAGCGACTGCCCCTTAAATCGACCTTTACCAGCAGGTCTTAACACTGTTTCCGCAATCCCTATTGCACCTATCCACTCCTGTTGTTGCTCCAACTCCTGAACTACATATCCCGCTTCTACATTTTCTGCATGCGAGAGCACAAACCGTTGAAATAAAGAAGTTCTGGGTAGATATTTCCAGACTAACCATACAAAAATTAAAAAGGAAACAAATGCAATTGTCAACGATTGCCCAGCATTCTCCAAACGTGCAAAGTCCCATGGATACTCTGGAATAGCAACCCGAGTTAGCGACAAATAAATGCCGATAATGATGCACGCCAAACCTGACACACCTGTTATGCCAAATCCCGGAATAATAAATATCTCAATTCCTAATAAAATCAGCCCTGTTAAAAGCAATAAAAGGTCTATCCAATTTGCAAGACCAATTACAAGATGAGAACCGAAAAATAAAGCGAGACACGTTATTCCAATAATACCTGGCAAACCAAATCCAGGTGTTTTTAATTCAAGATATAATCCACCAATCCCTAACAACAAAAGAATTCCCGCAACCATCGGATTTACTAAGAATTTAAAAACTCGTTCACCCCAAGTTGGCTCAATTTGAACAATTTCACAACTCTCTAACTGGTAATGTTTTAGCAAGTCTTCAACATTCTCTACAATCACTTCACTAAGCCCATATTCAAGAGCCTCTTTTGAAGTCAACGTTAGCAATTCTCCTTCTCTACAGATTTGTTTAACCCCTGTGATTGATGAATAAGTGGAAGTAGACTTGTTTTGTGGCACATCTTCATCAGCGAGAACAATCCTATGGTTATCCATAAAATTACAATATTGGTACCTATACGTTGATACTTGTGAGGGATAATTGTGCACTACATCATCAGAAGATTTAGGAGGCTGTTCTACTTCTGGTAGAATATTAGACTTCTTACCTGCATCTTCTGCCTCCTCTTTCGTGCGGTAAAACTCATATTTACCCTCTGAACTTTTCACACCCCAAACCTCAATTTTTGCATCTACCATTGCTTCGGCAAGCAATGGATTATGACCATTAACTTCTGCAAGTGTACGATAACGAGAACGCAAATATGATTTCGTTTTTTCGTTGAATTCTTCTGATGGCTGTGCTTCCCCTAATACAATTGGTGCTGAAGCACCGATATTCGACCCCGGCGCCATTGCAATATGCTTACAAGCATACGAAATTAACGCACCTGCGGAAATGGCACCCATCCCATGGATATATGCGATTGTCGGACACTTGGCTTCCATCAAAATGTTTGTAATATCTACCGCCGAATCCACAAGCCCTCCCGGAGTATCCACCTCCAAAATAAATGCCTTCGCCCCCTTATTTGCCTCTGCAATAGCCCGCTGAATAACGACCTTCATCCCGTCATCAACCATTCCTTTTGCAGGACACATAACAACATAAGAGTTGTTAACCTTCTCTGAAAATGTAATGAAAGTTATTGTCAATATAACTACACATAAAGAAATCCAGACTCGTGGAACATAAGTGACTCGTTCATGTTGTCTAAATGGATGGAAAATCATGAGTTTTGTGTCTTCCCTAATATAAATGTTAACTTCCATTATATTATAATTCATTAACAAACAAAAAAGTTATCATGTTTCATCAACAAAGAGGAATTATTTAGTGATTGAGTGTCTGTTTCGTTTCCTAAATATTTTATTATGGATTATCCTTTTCATTTTAGGCTCATCACCAGAAGACACCTTTAACTATCTACGGGTTATTAGTGGAGTAACAGTATGGAAAGCAATGGTGAATTCACCGTGGATAATTACCATCCTGCTCACAGGATATTATATGCATTTCATATACCACCGTTGTCGGGAAGTACCCTTATCAAACATTGAAAGCTGGATGAAATCATTACAAAGTGGGTTAATGGCATTCTTAGCGTTTCTACCGCTTCGTCCAGATTTCGACCTGTATAAAAATATCCCCCAACAAGAATACATAAAAATCATTTATGCCCTACTTGTAATGAAAGTCTTCTTTTGGATTTTCCTGTTAACTATTGTTGTTTTCTACTACTTCGATGGTAATAGTATATTCAAACGGCTCCCTGACCTTTTCATTGATTTCTATAACAGGAAAGATACCTTATCTACACCTATCCCGAATAACTCTACACAAGAAAAAGACACCTCATCTACCAACTAATTCTTACTGTGCCTGTCCGAATCCGTGTTTGACATGCCAAACGTTGATTCTCGCCTAAACCCATATCCTCTTCAAGATAATTTTTAGGTTCCAAATTCTCCATACCTTCTTCAACCGTGATTATACAGGTTCCACATTGCCCAGCCCGACAACCAAACGGTACCCCCAATTTCTCACATGCATGAATTATTGGTGAACCATCTGGTAATTCTTCTTCCTTTCCTTCTGTAACTATTTTCGCCATCCTTATCCTCCTCTAAAAATAAAAGAACTTTCTACTTATGAGAAACATACCGAATTATACCAGACAATCTCTTTGCACTTCACTCTAATAAATTAACAAAAAATATTTTTCTACTATGTTTTCCCTATGCTTCACGTAAACATACGTTTATGGTCGGGGCGACTGGATTTGAACCAGCGACCCCTTGACCCCCAGTCAAGTGCGCTAAACCGGACTGCGCCACGCCCCGACCTATAAAATCATTCTTTATCAAGGATGCTCTCAACTAATGACCGTACTTCATTTAATTCTACTCGAATTTGACGTATCAAATTCAATACACCAGCACGATCTAATATTGTATCACCAAGTCGTTCTATCTTCAATAATTCGGCATTAATTCCTTTTAACCGTATTTTACGATTTCGTAAAAGATATTTTATCTGCCGAATAATATTAATATCTTCTTCTGTATAATAACGCCAATTAGTCTTAGGATGCCGTTTCGGTTTTAATTTATGTATATGTTTTTCCCACTCACGTATCGTATAAATAGGAACTTCCGTAAGTTCTGATACCTCTTTTATCGTATAAACCTTTTTGGCATCCTTGAGCATTTTTATATTCTATCAAAAATCACCCAATAAATCAAATAAATTAATTTTTTCAGCTACAAAACTACTCCTCAAAATATCTACGCAATTCTTTCCTCAAAGACATATAGCGTGTATTTTTTGATTTGACAAAAGGGTATTGTTTATGATATTTTTATTATCACTCACAATAAGTGAGTGCTAACAAAAACCAAACGTTATACGTTAATAATTGTTGAGGATGTCTACTATATCCTCATCTAAGTTCTGCAATAAAGTTTCAACTTTAACTTTAATTTAACCTAAACCTTTAACCTCAAATGGAGGATGGTGCATTATGGCTACAAAGGTTCGTCCATTAGCAGATCGTATTCTTGTAAAACGTATTGAACCCGAAGAGACCGTGCGTGGTGGTATCATTATCCCCGACACGGCAAAAGAGAAACCTCAGGAAGCGCGTGTTATCGCAGTTGGTCCAGGCAGACTGGACGAGAATGGCAAGCGAATACCCATGGAATTAAAAAAGGGTGACCGTATCCTTATGGGTAAGTATTCTGGCACCGAAGTGAAGATTGACGGTGAAGAACACGTCATTCTTCGCGAGGAAGACGTCCTTGCAGTAATTGAAGATTAACCTTAAAATAAGGAGGGATGAGTTATGGCAGCAAAACAATTGGAATTCGGTGAAGATGCTCGACGGAGAGTTCTGGCGGGCGTTGTCAAACTGAGTAAAGCAGTAAAAGCCACATTGGGCCCCAAAGGACGCAACGTTGTCCTTGAAAAGAAATGGGGTGCCCCTACTGTAACAAAAGACGGTGTAAGTGTAGCAAAGGAAATTGAATTAGAAGATAAGTATGAAAACATGGGTGCCCAGATGGTAAAAGAGGTGGCATCCAAAACTTCCGATGTCGCTGGTGATGGAACGACAACCGCAACCATTCTTGCAGAAGCCATCTTCCGTGAAGGTATGCGGAATGTTGCCGCGGGTTCCAACCCAATGGCACTCAAACGTGGTATAGAGAAGGCAGTAGATGCTGTCGTTGACCGCTTAGCAAAAATGAGCAAGCAGGTTAAAAATGACCGCGATGTCTTACGCAATGTTGCCACAATTTCTGCCAACGGTGATACTGAAATCGGTAATATCATTGCTGAAGCCATGGAAAAAGTCGGCAATGATGGCACCATTACCGTTGAAGAAGCCAAAGGGATTGAGACCACTCTTGAAATCGTGGAAGGAATGCAGTTTGATAAAGGTTACTTGTCTCCATATTTTGTAACCAATACAGAGACAATGGAATGCGTCCTTGAAAACTGCTATATTCTTATTCACGAGAAGAAAATATCCAGTCTAAAAGATTTGCTACCTCTATTAGAACAAATTGCCAAGAGTGGTAAGCCTTTGCTAATCATCGCTGAGGATGTTGAAGGTGAGGCACTGGCAACATTGGTAGTAAACAAGATTCGTGGAACAATACAATGCTGTGCCGTAAAAGCCCCAGGATTTGGCGACCGTCGTAAAGCCATGTTAGAAGACATCGCTATTCTGACTGGCGGTTTGGCTATTACCGAAGACTTGGGTCGCTCTTTAGAGAATATTACATTGAGCGATTTGGGTTGTGCCAAACGCGTCGTGATTGATAAAGACACCACAACCATCGTTGAAGGTGCGGGCAAAAACTCTGACATTATGGGTAGAATTAACCTAATCCGTCGTCAAATTGAAGAAACCACCTCCGACTATGACCGTGAAAAATTACAAGAACGGTTAGCTAAATTAGCTGGTGGTGTTGCAGTTATTAATGTCGGTGCAGCCACAGAAATCGAGATGAAAGAAAAGAAAGCCCGTGTTGAAGATGCCCTTCACGCAACCCGCGCAGCGGTTGAAGAAGGTATCGTCCCAGGTGGTGGCGTAGCACTACTTCGTTGCCAGGAAGCCATTGACGAGTTGAAATTAGAGGGTGACGAACTTATCGGTGCCCAAATTGTAAAACGCGCACTGGAAGAGCCACTCCGTCAATTGGCAGCAAACGCCGGTGACGAAGGTGCCACCGTGGTACAAAATGTCAAGGCAAAGAAGGGAAGTATTGGCTACAATGCAGAAACTGGTGAATACGAAGATTTACTAAAATCTGGTATCATTGACCCCACTAAAGTAACCCGCTGTGCTTTACAAAACGCAGCAAGTATTGCCAGCCTACTGTTAACAACCGAAGTATTGGTTGCCGAACTACCGGAACCAGAAAAGAAGACACCGGGTCCTGGCGCTGGCGGTATGGAAGACATGTATTAACAAATTAGAAACCCAATACCCGAGATATAAACATAAAAGGGCAGAAATCAAAAAAGATTTCTGCCCTTTCTTTATCGTCTAACTTGTCTGACCTGTCCAACTGGTCGGACTTGCACCTTAAACAAAACCTCCCCGCTCATGGCGAATAATAATTCCACACTGTTTTCAACCTCCGATATAAAGGTTGCTTCCATAGACGTTGTTTCTTGGGATTAGGATTCTTCTCTTCATTCTGGTAAATATGCAATTGATTCCCAGCCAAAACAATAATTTCTTCTCGCCAGTCTCCTGCCACATCAGCAACATATAATCGGTCTGCTTTCTCAGGGAAACGAAATAGAAAACTTCCTGTGAGCGGGTCTATTATAGCCACATCACCCGATTCATGTCGTTCTTTAGCACAAAGATACTGCCGTTCTGTCCCATCCCAATAAATAGAATTTATCACCTCAATACCCTTGTTTGTCCAATCCGAAGGAGCAACATTTCGCATCTCATAATCCGCAATTATTTTTCCATTTGCATCAAATACCCATGGTTTTTGGTCCGTATCATATCTACTTCGACACCAGATTTCTAACCCGAGCAAGTCCAATGCAAACTCTCCAACCCCTGCATTCTGTGGTTCCTGATGTTTATTATCCGAAGTCCATATCATCCCCCCCATACCAAAGAGGAAAACTCGATTTGCCCCCTCTTCAAGCGTTACCACTTCCAA
The DNA here is from genome assembly GCA_035361075.1 of Candidatus Hydrogenedens sp. Taxonomy (NCBI): domain Bacteria; kingdom Pseudomonadati; phylum Candidatus Hydrogenedentota; class Candidatus Hydrogenedentia; order Candidatus Hydrogenedentales; family Candidatus Hydrogenedentaceae; genus Candidatus Hydrogenedens; species Candidatus Hydrogenedens sp. Next base: position 57,068 of record DAOSBX010000011.1, read on the forward strand.
CCCTGGAATATCAGGCCGAACATCTGCAATAAATACACTGTCTAAATGCCCTTGTAAATATGGTAGTCGAAAAACTTCCTTACCATCTGAAGCGATGATACACCCACTAATAATCTCATCACGTTTATCCCCATCTAAATCAGCCACTCGAAAACCATTATGGGCACATGCAAGAAAATCATCCTGTGACCACAAGGGTTCATACTCCCCTTTTTCTAACTTATTCAATGCAAAAGCGTATACATAACGTCCCATACGATACCCCTCTTTGTTCGTTGCTTGCAAAACAATATCACGGTCACCTTTACCCCTTAAATTTACTATTGCCAAATGTTCCCAGCGCTCAGCCCCTTTTGGCACGGCAGGTGCAGAAGCCCATTTTGCCTTGCCTGTCTTCCCTTCAACAACATGTAAAATACTATCATTTGTTAAAAATAAAACCTCCGTTTTACAATCCCCATCTATATCCCCTGCTTGTACTCCCGGACCATGATGCCCCGGCAAACCATAAGTTTCCGCAGAACCACCAACACGAATATCTACATTTAAAACCCACAATTTCTTCCCATCCCAACGATACCCTGCTACATATCCTGGCCGAGTTACGATATAATCCATCTTCTTATCACCATCAAGGTCTGCCACGATTAAGCTTCCTGCACTATCATCAGGAGCAGGGATATCTAAATTAATTATAAATGGATTTTCTGGATATGGTGGAATATTATTAAGACAAGAACATTTTAATGGACATACGAAAGATAAACAGGTAATAGTCAAAACAAAATACGGAACTTTTATTGAGAACATATTACTAACCCTATAGTATTGATTTGTTTCTATTGTATGATAATAATTATAAATATTTTACTTTTTTAATGAAGCAAAGTCGCAAATATTATCCCAAATTTATTCCTTATTCTTATTGTAGGCTTCAAGGATAATCATAGAGCGTGGTTGGACAGTTAATGTTCGTTGAGACACAATTTTCGCCTGATGTCGTTCAAAATAATCACGTGGTGGGAGTTCCGCAGTATTTACCCTTAATCGCCATGGTTCCGCAGTAATAAGAAAATTCCTCAAATAAGGTGTATTATTGAAAATAACGAATAGTGAGTAACCATCGTTTATCGCCGAATCAATCCTAAAACCGAAAACAGAATCATCACCTTCCCAATTAACAGGATTTCCCTCCGCATTATACCACGTTATATCTGCCCATTTTTGATGCCCATATTTCGGAATCCCATCAAAAAAAGTTACTTTCCGTAATGCTGGGTTCTCTCGACGAAATTGTATCATGCCTTTACAAAAACGGAATAGGTCATAATTTTTCTTTAAAAGTTGCCAGTTATACCATGAGATTTCGTTGTCTTGACAATATGCATTGTTATTCCCTTTTTGTGTTCTACCAAATTCATCTCCACCTAATAACATTGGCACACCAAGTGAAATGAATAATGTTGCAATAAAATTCTTCTTCATCCGCATCCGTATTTTATTAATTTCTGGGTCATCTGTCTCACCCTCAATTCCATAATTACAACTGAAGTTCTCGTCAAGTCCATCTTTATTGTTATCGCCATTGGCTTCATTATGCTTCTGTGAGTAAGTTACAAGGTCATGAAGTGTGAACCCATCATGGCATGTAATTAAATTGATACTATGCAAAGGTGAACGACCACCCCACTGATAAAGGTCAGAACTACCTGTAATACGCGTAGCAAATGTAGGATGCATATGTGGGTCATTTCGCCAATACCGTCGCACATCATCCCGATATTTTCCATTCCATTCAGCCCAACGTAAACCACCGAAAGAACCAACCTGATATGCTCCACTTGCATCCCATGCCTCCGCAATAAGTTTCACATGACGCAAGACTGGGTCCTCAGCGATTCTCTCAATTAACGGAGCATCTGATAAAAGATCGCCTTTCTCATCCCTACCCAATATAGAAGCAAGGTCAAAACGAAAACCATCTATATGCATCACCGCAACCCAATAACGTAAACAATCCAAAATAAAATCCCTCACAATAGGATGGTCACAATTTAATGTGTTACCACAGCCTGAATAATTTAGATACCTACCATCTTTATCTAACAAATAATAAATACTGTTGTCAATTCCCCTAAAACAAAGCGTTGGACCCAATTCATTCCCTTCCGAAGTATGATTAAATACAACATCAAGAATAATTTCAATTCCTGCACGATGTAATGCCTCTACCATTCGCCTAAACTCAGAAAGATGCTCAAACCGTTGAGCTGTCACCGCATAACAATGAGTAGGCGCAAAAAAACCTATATTACTATACCCCCAATAATTAATTAACTCATCACCCGTGATTAAACTACACCTGCCAATTCGACGTTCCCCAAATTCCTGAACTGGCAAAAGTTCAACAGCATTAACACCAAGGTCCTTCAAATAAGGAATCTTTTCAATTAATCCCCGATATGTACCCGGATACTCTACCCCAGAAGATGAATGAACTGTAAAACCACGTACATGCGTCTCATAAATAACCAAATTTTCCATAGGTATATGAGAAGGTCGTTCTGGCTCCCAATCCATCTCTTCCTCAACGACAACACTCTTCATATTCCCTTTATCTACATCACCAATAAAGGCTTTACCATACGGGTCAATCAAATAAATAGCAGGATTAAAACGATGCCCCGACACTGGGTCGTACGGACCATCCATACGGTACATATAATAACTGCCCACAGGGACACCACGAACAAAAATAGACCAGACATCCCCAACACGATGTCTTTTCGGGTCATATTCAAACTCCCATGCTGGCACCGTATCATCAACATTCTCAAAAAGAGCAAGCCATACCCGTTTCGCATGACGGGAAAAAATAGTAAAACGAACACCATCATTAGAAACAATAGCCCCAAAAGGATATGGCCGACCTGGCGTTATAATATATTCAGAAGGATTAACTTTACGCATAAACATCCTCTAATTACTACTTTTCCTTACTTATCACAAATAATCATTCGGTCATTTATTTAACACATTCATCTATCCCTATTTCATTATCTATAAATATACAAACAAAAGATAACAGAGACTTCCTTCCTTAAAGCCACTAACACTTATATCATCCACTTATTACATATCTAAAAACAAGATTAATACATTTAAATTAACTTATAGTATAAAGGTTGAGAGAAAACAAATCAATTATAATTAAACATTACTAATCTACCCAAGATAGGCAACCAATACACATTAAATCTTATAAAATTTAGGGTAATTTAGGTTATGTAGTGGGTACTTTATGAGAGTACTTGTTGGATAGTTTCCTTTAGTTTAGCTTCAGTGGATGGTGGACAGCCTGCGGATGAAGGTTCGTAACCACCTTGTTTAAATGACTCTTCTGTACAGATATAAGATGGACCGCAGTCGCCGTAGGCTCCGACAAGGACGGTTCGGTCTGGCACACATCTTTGTGCAAAGAGTTGATACTCTATCATCGGTTCACCTGGCAAATGAAGTATCGATACACTACCAATATGTAATGCACTAATCGGAATAGGGATAGTATCCGCACGTTTCTGCCATGCAATTTCCATCGCAGACCCAATACGATAGTTGGGTTCTTTTGTTGTATCATTTAAGTTCTTCTCTAAACTTTCCTGTGAATAATCGCCGTCTGTTCTATGTCCAAATATTAGAGGAATAGTTTTTAATTTAATGTTAGTAATACTTTCTTTTTGCAAAGATTGGACAGAGTTCTGCATTGCAGTGAGCATTCGTTGGTATAATTGCTCCCGTGCTTCTGGTGTTCCATTATTATATTTACCTGCTGCAATATCACCGGCACAACCTGTGAAATATATATGAGGTACACCTTCATCCGTTTCCATTTGTTCTCGAGCCATCCCAGGGAAGTCGTAGCTTGCACGTGTATCGCCATAGAAACTTTGTGGATGGGTTGCGTAAAAGTGTAATCGTGCAAGTGGTTTCCCCTTTTTTGATGTGAAACTTAATGTCCGTAGGTATGGGTCTATTAACCCTTCTGGGGCTTCAATCAACACTGGGTCTTTACATGAGCTGAATCGTGTAAGGCATTTGCCATCTGGCTGAAGTATTCGTCGACTGGACGCAACCTTCTCTACCTTTGCAGAACCTACTTCAATAGCGTTGCAGGGGGTAAGTGATGACACCGCTTTCTTTACTGCCTTAACTATATTTTGGAATATTGGCTCAAAGGCTTCTTTCGCAGGGAAAGGCGGTGGATTTTCTATTTTGGCAAGAACTTCGTAGATATTATCATTACACATCGGTGCAGTATGTTGATGAACGGTGTTTACAAATACAGCGTTTGGGTCTGTTTTCACTGCTTTTGCAATCATCTCGCGAAGTTTATAATAAGAGTTATTAATAATCTCACACCAGTCGATAACACATAGGACATATCGTTTATGATTTTCTTCAATAATAATTCCCTTTGCAAGTAACGGATGCTCAATTTTATCTAATGGTTTATAACTTGGATACCATGGAGTACCTAATGGCGGAGTTGCGTCTGTTTTAAATGTGGCTACGCGGAGATGAACATCAGCAGAGCCTCGACGCATAATACTCCATGAAACTAAGGATAACGATGTTACGCTCTTTTTTAAGAAAGATCTTCGATTCATAACATACTCCTACTGTAAAATTTGTAATTTTTATTAAAATCTATTTTCCTTTATTTCATAACTTATTTTCGAGGTTTAGTATATCTTTATTAACTATTGCATTTAAAAGTATAGCAAAAAATAAA
>DAOSBX010000011.1:61959-84496 GCA_035361075.1 Candidatus Hydrogenedens sp.
GTGGTATTGATTTTTAGTAGTTATTGATGAATTGTCTTATTTCAGAAATGGTAATAGGTATAATTTTGTTGGGCAGAGTATCGAGATATGTGTTTATACGAAATGTTTGAATGGAAATGTTGGGATTTGTTTCTTTTACGTATGTCTTAATCTGGCTTGGTTTTATAAATTTTCCTTTTATAATTGGAGTTAGCCACTGGATAAGATATATTTTCATCTCGGGGTCATAATGAAACGGTACTATAAAATTCGGCAAATGTAATTTGTTTACTTCCTCATTTAACAGTTGTAGTAATGAAGATTGTATATAAGTTATAAGTTTATGGTAGAGAGCATCTTCTATAGGTTCAGAAGATTGTATTAAAAGTGCATAATGAATGGCTTTAGCCCGTTCCATAACAGAAGATAATGTTAAAGGGATTGTTTGAATATCATGAACCAGAATACCCTTTGGGAGTTGCTGGGTAATCCGTTCTTTAATTTCAGGGATAGGAAGCTCGGTATAGAGCCATGTTTCGAGATATTCTTTTATAACGGTTTCACCGACAGGGGCAGGTAGTGCCAAACTAATTCGTGCATGGGCATGATACCCAGATGAGTAAAGAACAGGAAGCTGAGCACGACGGAGGATGCGAATCCATGTGTTTTGGAATTCGAGATGACTGAGAAAACGAGCGGAGCCAATTTTAGACACGTTGAGAAGAATTCGTTGGACAGGTTTTTTATTCAAATAATCTACATTGGTTGGTAAAAGGTTTGTCTTTTCTGTTTTGGTAGTATCTGTTCGTTCTTTGTTTTGCCAATGGATACATCGCAACTCTTTCCACTTTTGAATACCACAAAGGTTGCATTGAGTTCCTCTACAATCATACGTGAGATTACCCCGTTGGGCATTTAGCCATTCTTTGTAAAGCCATTTTTTTTCAATTCCAGGGTCAATAAAGTCCCATGGAAATGTCTCTGTTTCTTCACGGTGGCGTAGAAATTCTTCTGCAGTGAGATTGTGTTCTTCTAACGCCTTGTACCAATATTCAATGTTAACATTATCGGATGATGTTTCTAACTTTGCTCCTAATCTCCATGCGGAAAGAATTACATTACTCGTTCTGCGGTCACCACGACTTATCAGTCCTTCTATAAAAGAAGATTCTGGCACATGAAAATTAATTTTTATTGCTTTATATTTTTTTAATTCTTTTAATATTCTCTTTTGTTTTTCTTTAATGTCATTTAATGAAATTTGTGGAGCCCATTGGAAGGGTGTCCAAGGTTTGGGGACAAAGGTTGAAATACCGAGGTGAATATGTGCAGAGGAGCGTATCTTCCTTGCTTCATGGAGGCATCGAACAGTTAAGTTAATTAATGCCTCAATGTCTCCATCTGTTTCTGTAGGCAACCCTATCATGAAATAAAGTTTCACATGTGTCCAACCTTTTTTGAAAGCGATGCGGATAATTTCCATTAAGTCTTCATCTGTTACGGATTTATTGATTACATTTCTGAGTCGTTCTGAACCGGCTTCCGGAGCAAAAGTCAGCCCGCTACGTCGTATTGGAGAAACGGCATCGGCTAAGAGAACGGAAAAGGAGTCCAAACGCAGTGAAGGTAAGGCTACACTGGTTATTGTAGGGTTTGTCAATATTAACGTGTCATTTAGCAATTGCTCTATTTGAGAATGGTCGCATGTAGATAGGGATACTAAACTGACAGTTTCTAATCCAGTAGTGGGAAGTAATGATGACACTATTGTTTGGACTTGTTCAGAAGAACGTTCGCGAACAGGTCGTGATATACAGCCAGCAAGGCAAAATCGACAACCATGAGTACAACCTCGCATGACTTCGATAGAAAGACCTTCATGAATTAAGGAGGTATATGGAACAATATATTTTGTGATGTAATTCTCATCGGTGAGTTGTGATGTCACAGCACGGTGAATTTTTTTTGATAGATTTGGAATTACACTACCATTTGGAGTTTCACTACATTGGTAAAAAGAAGGCACATAAACTCCATTTAATTGGGATAACCGTTCTAACTTTTCTAATCTCGTAGCAGATTTGGATTGTAATAATATGTCTGCTATGTGTAAGATAATCTCCTCTCCATCACCTATTACAAAGAAATCGATAAATGGTGCCATCGGTTCTGGATTAAAACAGCAAGGACCACCAGCACATATCAATGGGTCTTTTTCTGTCCGTTCTTTGGAGAGTATAGGTATATGGGATAGGTTCAGAATATTTAATACCGTCGTAAAAGTTAACTCAGATTGTAGGGTAAAGCCTATTAAATCCACAATATTCACAGAGTCTTTAGACTCCCAAAGGAAGAGGGGAATATTTTTTTGTCGGAGAAGTCTCTCTAAATCGGGGGCTGGAGCATATACACGCTCAGCCCAGATATGCGATTTTTGATTTAACAATGCATATAAGATATGTAGACCTAAATTACCTAATCCAAGTTCGTAAAGATCTGGAAAAACAAGGGCTATTCGGAGCTGTATGTTTTCAATATTCTTGTGGATAGCATTCCACTCTGTCCCTAAATATCGCGAAGGACGTTCTACTTGAGGAAGAATCTCATTCCAAAATACTTTTCGGTTTTCTGAACTATTTTTATGATTCATTATTTCTGATTTCTTGGAAAACTATTTAATAAAGGTATAACCTGCTGATTCGGTTTTGACCATATAATTCTACCGACAAGGACACACCCCTGAGCACCCCGCTGGCGTGCATTTTTAAACATACCCTCACCAACAGTAACCCATGTTTCCTCTGGAGATACCGCAGAAACACCGAAATTCCCCATCGTAGCCCCTCGTTCTGGAAACACAACTTTTTCGGTGCTTCTGACAACACACAAAGCATCAGGGTCAGCATTGACACGGGCTATGAATAACGGGGCACGATGTCGAATAATATGGTCGTTGTTCGCACCTTTTCGGGTATAAACCAAGAATAAGCCGTCACTATGAACTGCCCAGTGTTGTTGGGTATTGTAACTACCCAATTCAGTTCCATCATCAAACAGCCACGGTTTAATCGGCTTGTAATGTAAGCCATCTTCACTCCATGTTACATACCCTTTTTCATCATTACGTAATGTCAGATAGTATTTGTTCTTGTATTTAGCAAGAGATGGTTCACACATCCCACGAGGTATATTATGAGTAATAATATCACCATGTTCAATAAACTCTAATTTTTGACCATCAAACTTAAAATGAGTCACAGTTGCAGAATAATTCTCATTATTATCATCTTGAGTCTTGGCAAAGTATATAGGTAACAATATGGTGCCATCCTCATTAATAAGCCATTGTGTACAGCCAGGCATGATTGAGAAAGTATTTGTAAGTTCTCCACCTACCTGCAATGTAAGCCAATTTGTCCATTGGTTTCCAATTGGGTCATAAATGGCATAGGCACCTTCTACACGACGTGCACGGTCACGGACTTGATGTCCTTTTGAGTCATAACGGACACGAATACCAATAGCAAGATATTTTTTTGTTGGAGCATGCCAACCTGGAGTAACATCACAAACACTCGCAATGAGTCCATCATCTTCCTTTATCCAGTCTAATTCTGGAACGGGTTGAGGCGAAGTCCATGTTTTACCACCATCTACAGTTTGAGACGTATACATACCTGAATAATAATCGGACACTATCAGATGTTTCTGGAGTGTCATTAGTATAAGGGGATAATCATTATTTGTAATTATAGGAATTGTTGCTAAGCGTGGATGAAACCAGCAGAAATCATCTCCATCATAATTAAAGGCACATTGAGTTTCGATTTTGAAGCTAAGGTCTGTATCCTCCGCAAAAGGTTTTGGCATTACTAAGAAATAAAGAACTAAAAAACTAATAAGTAATATCGTCTTTTGTCTCATAGGTTATTCCTTTTTATAATTTTTGTCTTTCATTATACTGAAAAATGGATTGCAATTTGGACACGTCGAGCAGGTCAGACGAGTCGGATAGAATTACTTCCTAAAAATTACATAACCTGTATATTATAGTTATTTCGGGGTAGGAACTTCTTCTGGTGTTTCAAAGGTAACCTCTTTCTGTGTAGGTTTCCTTATAGGTTGAAAATCACATTTTTCACTGTCACAGTAAAGGTCTTGTTGTTCCGTCGTCATAATTTGGTGGAATTGAATAGGTTTAAGGCGAGAGACAGCCTTTTCATAAATTTCTTTTGTAATTTCCTGATAAGGAGCCTGTGGATAATTATGTTCCTCAAGAGGGAGGAAGCTTATGGACTTTAATCGAGTTTCATAGAGTTCGAGGATGTAAGGAATGTCTTTTGCCTCTTCTGGTTTGAAGGTAATAGTTGCACTTACTTGATTATCAGCCCAGTAATATTGCATTTGTGCTACATTCTCGACCTGTTCCCAAATAGAGACATCACGTTTGGACCGTGAAAAATGGGGTTGGTGCACAGGAAAATATACTACTAAGGTGTTATCCCCATAAACAGATTCTTCTATTCGATACCCCGCTTTGCGAAGTGGTTCGACCAGGGGACTGGTTTTATCAATACGAATAGTGCGATAGTAATATTCAGCATGAGGATAATGGATACCAGGTGTAACCCCAGGAAGTAGAGATACGGTTCCGCTGGGTTTTACACTGGTTTTCTTTATACTCTCAGGAATACATAGCCAGCGAGAATATATTCTATCAAGTTCACAAATATATTTGTAACCACTATCACACCAGCGGAAATGTTCACGTCTACCATGTCTATCAAAATTCTCAACAATACCAGATTGAGATAAACCTATCCGACGGTTTCGAAGCATAATAGCATTGGTGCGTTCGTTATGAGTAGGGATTAGGGTTACAGTTTTGGCGTAGAGGTATGCATATTTCAATGTCCTACGGTACTCTTCAAATGAGGCGTGACGTGATGGAAAGGTTTCTACAAGATTGCAAATTTCAAATGATTCAAGGCTTTGCTCAGCACACGGATTTGTTCCTGCCACATTTTCATCGATCCAGTTAGGACCATCTTTCAGCCTTCCATAAGCACGTGCATTTTCAAGCCAGAAATACCCTGGTTCACCATTAATTGATGTTTGTTTTCCTGTCTTATGGTAATTCATTCCTTCATGAGCAATGACACTATTATTGGATGCCCATCGCCATGCCATAAGACGGTCTTCGTGCAATTTAGGGTCTTTTAAGGTTAGATACTCATCATCATCTGGGAAACCCAATACCAATTCGGCAGTACGACGGACTCCACCAGAAACGACACATTTACCAATAATATTCATTAGGTCTGTTATATCTGTTGAAGATATACGTTGTCCGATACGTGGTTGAAGAACAATATCAATATTCTGCACACATTCAATTAACGGACCCGGACCGGGTGCAATCCCGCCAAAGGTACGAATTGGCGAGCCCATTGGACGAATCTGGGAATAATCAATTTTGGAAGGTCTTAACCCTTTTCCTACATACGAATTCAATATTACGCGGATTAAATCGACCCAACCTTCTTTCGAATCATCTACAACGTGAATATACTCACCTACCTTCGGTTTCTGAATCACTACTTTATTAGCACCTTTTGTATCAAAAGCGACACCAACCCCTAACATTGACATATCCATTAGGAAACAGAACGGTTCGGCAAAATCCATCTCTATATCTTCTGTTGAGACAAAGGCACAATTATTAAGAGCAGCGGAACCACGAATGTAGATATAATCTGTGCCCATCATCCATAGTCCACGGCCTGGAGGTAGAAATTTAAATTCCCACATTAATCGAAACATTTCTTGAGCAGAACGCTGTGCCTTGTCAGGCTTCCATGGAAGTTTTAAGTTAAGACAATGGTTCCATTGGATGGTATAGCACCCCTCAACAACACGGCGAATCGTTTCCCAGAATTCTTCGGTTCGACCACCACTTTCAGGAACAACACGTGCATAGGTTCTTTTATAAGTGATATACCCCAAAGGACCCCAATCTGGTTGCTTATCCTTGTATTGGTTGATAAAATCCTCATCTAATTTGAATCTCTCACGAATCGGAAACAGCATGAGTTTCTCCTTCTTGTTTTTTAATTTATATTTTTAATTAAATTTAATTTCAAAATATACAATACTAAAGTATTAAACTTTTTTATGTTTTGTTTTAACCCATGGGATGTTATTTACCATCTCAACCTCATAATCCGAAAATATATTTGGGTAACGGTCCTTGACAATAGAAAAAACAAGACTAAATAGAAGTCTTATTTCTTCTTCAGCACCTGGGTCAGTTCGTTGTTCAATAACATGTCTCAAGGTGCGTAAATTACACGACCAACCGATAGTTGTTGCGACACCCATCGGTGCAATGCGACGGAGTCCCGAGGTTATCTGCTTTTTTAATTCAAATGGATGTTTATCTAATTCAAACAGGTCTGATAATTCCTTCTGAAGTCGTTCCATTTCCTCTACTGTGCGGACAAAAATTTCCATGCCTTTCTCATTCTCTCTTATATGTGTTGGAATATACATTGAAAGTGTTTCAAGACGAACGAATCTTAGTGACTCCTGAGAAATAGCTGTGCCAGCACGGTGACGAACCAATTCATGGGTAACAACACGGCTCACATCAGCAAAAATGAAATTTAAATACGCATGCTCCAAAACGCTACCATGCCCCACTTCGATAATATGCTGGATATACGGTTTATTACCTTGACGAACCTTGGTAACATTCGGATTTAATCCTGGCTCAAAAGAACGATAGCAAAGTCGACCCATGACTTCCACTATCTTTTCGCTATCACTGGGAGCATCAGTATTCCAATCAGAGACACCAAGATAGTCAAAATATGCCTTTAATCCTTCATTATTAATTTTTGTTTCGCCTACAAGAAAAACTTTTGGTTCGACAGATTTCATTAAAAACACCCTAAATTTTAATTTCTATTAATGTAATGCCCAAACATTTTTATTATAGCATTACGTTTAAATATAACTAAAATTAAAATAAAAGTCAAATTTTAGAACAATTTGCTATTAGCATAATTATTATTAAAATTTTGAATGATATACAATAAGAAGTAAAATTTTGTTTTAACTGAATTAATAGCATACTATATATAGCATACTATTTTTTAAATATACATTATATAGACTTTTCATTTTCATAAGTTTATTTTAAGAAGTTTACATATTTTGGAAATAAAAAATTTTTTATTTTTTATTTGTACTCAATCCCTCATTTTATCAATATCTATTTAATATTACCCTTAATATATAATTTTTGCTCATAAAATCTTCACCATTTGGTTTTTTATCTTTAGCCTTAAAAATTACTATATATTGCATTAATAGTAAATATTAATCAATATATAGTATACTTTCGCTAAAAGTTATATTGAAGAATTAAAAAAAGAAGGGTAGGAATTTTATTTTTTATTAACAAAAAAGGTAGATGAAGGTAAAAAATGTTTTAACGAAAGGTACATAAATCATATAAAAATAAAAATCTTTTAGTTTATTTATAATTTAATCATTAATATCGATAGTGAGTAAATTATTCATGATAATAAAATATTCAACTCTTTTTTTCTGTTCTCTCCATCCCATATTCATGTATTCATAAATTCCTTTTTAGTTTTTATCTTGTTCAGAGGCATTTGTACATAAAAGTTCTTGATTTGAAAATATATGGATTAACATTTTATTTTGTATGTTGATTTTATTATGAAGTTTTAATTTTAATTGGAGGGATTTTAGGTGAAAAAGGTAATCAAGTATTCAATAATTGGAATTCTGTTGTTTCTTCTTATTGCCTGTTTATTAATAGGTGGCTTCCTATTTTTCCACTTATACTCAGCGGTAAACTATATGAAGGCTTATTCGCCTAAGACTTCGGGTACCATTCAGCTTTCAGGAGTTCATTCAGAGGTCGTTATTAAACGTGATGATAATGGTGTTCCTCATATTGTCGCTGGTAGTGAGGAAGATGCATGGTTTGCGTTAGGGTATGTAATGGCACAAGACCGGCTATTTCAGATGGATTTCTATCGCCGATTATCACAGGGTAGAATTTCTGAACTGGTAGGTCCATTGGCTGTTAAATATGATAAGGTGTTAAGGACTTTTCGACTGAGAAAGTACGCGGAAGAAGTATTAGAGAAATATGCTGATATTTATAAGCCATTACAAAAACCATTTGATTCATTTTTAAAAGGTATAAATACTTTCATAGAAAATGAGCCATTACCGCCTGAGTTTCGTATTTTAGGGTATCAGCCTGAACCATTTACAGCGGTAGACTGCTTGACTACCGCAATGATAATGCCGATTACTTTTGCAGATGGATTACGGCATGATTTAATGAACCTTGTGTTGAAAATGAAATATCCAGATGAGGATTTTTCAATTCTTTCGTGTGGTTATCATCGTGAAAAACCAGTAACTATTATGGAAACAATAGAGGAGGCAGAGGAATATTTAAAATCTCAGGGACGTGATTTGTCTAATTGGGGACTACCAAGTGCCAGTTTACAACCGCCCGTCAAACGAGAGACAATAGCATGTTTAGAGGAATTTACTTCAACTTGGCAGGATATAGTCGAGTTCATGGGAATTCATTTAGGAAGCAACTCTTGGGTTTTAAGTGGGACAAGGACACAATCTGGTAAGCCTATTCTTGCAAATGACCCACATATTGGATTTCTACAACCTTCGGTCTGGTATCAAGCCCATTTAGTTTACGAAAATTATGACCTATATGGGTTTTATTTTCCCTTAATACCCATCCCATTAATGGGGCAAAATCTGACGTATGCCTGGGGATTGACTATGTTTGCAAATGATGACCATGACTTATATTTAGAGATATTCAAGCCAGACGACCCAGGTAAAGTAAAATATCGTGGGGATTGGGTTCCAGTCATAGAGGAAACAGAGACAATTCAGGTACGATTTGGCAAACCAGTTACATTTAAACGACGGGTGACCCCTCATGGAGTTGTCGTTACAGATGTTTATCGGACATTACTAAATTACTACGGGCCGGAATTGTCGTTATACTGGGTGTGGCAGCATGTGCCCTATACAGATTTAATGGCATTTTATAAGATGAGCCATGCTCAAGATTTGAATTCCTTCCAGGAAGGAGTGTCTTTAATCACCTCTCCTGGCATTAATGTGTCGTATGTAGACAAAATTGGAAATATTGCATGGTGGGCAGGAGCAAAGATACCTATTCGGCCTGAACATGTAAATTCGAAGTATGTTTTAGATGGGGCAAGTGGTAAAGATGAGGTATTAGGTTATGTACCGTTTGAACAAAATCCACATTTAATCAATCCACCGTGGGGATATATTGTTACCGCAAATAATCTTTCTACAGTAAAACCAGTCGGTGAGGTAAAAGAATTGCAGGGATATTGGGAACCATCAGACAGAGCACAACGGATGGAAGAACTTTTAGAAAAACGTTCTGATTGGACTATTGATGAATTAAAGGAGGTGCAATTAGACCATACCTCCGTGCCGGGACCGGCGATAGTAAAAACGATGGTAGAACTATTAACACCCAAAAAAGGAGATATGTCAACATTAGAACAGGAAGCGTTTGAGAAATTAAGTACATGGGATTATCAATTTGATACCGAGAGTTTGGGGGCATCTATCTTTACTGTTTTTTGTGACGCTATTTTACGTAACCTTCTTATTGATGACTTGGGTAAAGAGATGTTACGTGGATATAATACCGTGGCAGACCGTTGGAGTTTCTTTAAGTATGTCATCCATGACGATGCTTGTTTTCTATGGGATGACCGTTCAACACCCCAAACGGAAACCCGTTCGGATATTTTCTTCCGTGCTTTTAAGGAAACGGTAAAAGTCCTTAATAAGAAAGCTGGTAAAAATATCTCGGGGTGGAAATGGGGCAGGATACACACTTTGGAGTTTCATCATCCTCTCGGATATATCCCATTTTTAAGGAAACTGTTTAATGTGGGTCCATTCCCATGTGCGGGCTCTTATCATGTCGTTAACAATATGCCATATATTGCTGGGACATATAAATATGAAGTTGTTGCAGGACCTTCGACACGACGATTAATCGACTTTGCCAAACCTGATTTTGTCCTTGAAGTATTACCTACGGGTAATTCTGGTATCTCGAACAGTAGATGGTATCGTAATCAAGCGGAACTATTTATACGGGGCAACTACCGTGAAGCACGAATAACAACAGAACAAATCGACGCAAACACAGTAGATAAATTAGTTATTAAACCAAAGTAAGAATATTTTATTGGGAACTATCTGGGTAATTTTTTTAAGGGAGATTTATAAAAGCACGGCAAGGTGCCCCATCTGAATCCACAATAGCAAGGGGAAGAACCACAAATTCATAAATACCTTCTGGAATTCTTTCTAACCGTAAGCCTTCTACAATAAAAACATTATTTTTCAGCAATATTTCATGAGTGGGTTTAGACTGTCTATAAGGTGCAATAGAAAGATAATCAATTCCAACAAGACGAACTCCTTTATCAACAAGCAACTGGGCAGTATCAGGAAGTAATGCAAGAAAGTTTGTGAAGAAATCCCCATTTGTTGGAAGGGTAGAATTTTTAGTTTTGAATAAGACACGAGGGAGTAGTTCTATCCCCTTCAACCTTTCTGCATTAATATGTTCATCATATTTCCATTCTATAACCTGCACCTGTCCAAAATAAATAGATGGGTCAATCTCATGTAATTTTTTACCGTTATCAACAAAATGCCATGGAGCATCACAGTGAGTACCAGTATGTGTAGACATATGTAAGAAGGAGGTATTTGCATTTGCACCATTAGAAATTCTGCGGTCTGGCTCAAAGCTGAAATTTAAATCCCCAGGCCAAACAGTCATTCCGAGCTGTAATGGGATACTTACATCAATCCACGGCATAAGCTTTTCCTTTTCTTAAATTTATTTTTTTATTTTATATTGTTTTTCATTTATTGAATTTAATTATAAAATTATTTGTGTTTGTGATAAAATTTAAGTAGTTAAACCTTATTTTATTAATTGTTATATATAAAACGTTGTTTAACATAAAAGAAGAGGAATTTAAAATGCCCGAGTTATTGAAGATTTTAGGTTATGCAGTAAAGGTAGGTGCTTCTGATATTCACCTTACAGTGGGAAGTCCCCCTGCGGTTCGTATTGATGGTGAGATTCGATTTATTCAAGCGGATCCACTTTCACCAGCGGACACACAATCGTTTGCAGAAGAAATGCTCAATCCAAAACAAAAGGAGCATTTTTTCGAAACAGGTGATTTCGATATAGCGTATAGTGTTTCTGGCTTAGGTCGGTTCCGTGTAAATTTGATGAGGCAAAGAGGCTCCATTAGTATAGTAATGCGACATGTAAAGGGAAAGATTTTAGATTTTGCAAGTTTAAATCTACCACCTGTGCTGGAGAAAATTGCCAACTTACCTCGAGGTTTAGTACTTATCACGGGAACCACAGGTAGTGGTAAATCAACGACGCTTGCCTCTATTATCGACTATATCAATGAACGAAAACGCCTACACATCATTACATTAGAAGACCCAATCGAATTCTTGCATACGAATAAAAAAAGCATTGTAAATCAGCGGGAAGTTTTCATTGATACTCGTGATTTTCATGTTGCTCTTCGCGCAGCAATGCGCGAAGACCCAGATGTTATTCTTATTGGGGAAATGCGCGACGGAGAATCATTTCAAGCGGCAATTTCCGCAGCAGAAACAGGGCATCTTGTTTTTACCACGTTACACACGACCAATGCTATGTTGACGATTGACCGCATTTTAGACATGTTTCCTTCCAATATGCATGACCAAGTGCGTAATCAGATTGCCCTACAGTTAAAAGCTTGTGTATCACAACGACTTGTCCCATCTATCGACGGTAAAGGACGAGTTCCAGCGGTAGAGGTACTGCTTAACAATCCTGCAATTTCCCAATTAATTCGCGAGAACAACGTAAAACAAATCCCATTAGCCATCGTTAACGGTGCAGATGATGGGATGCAGACATTTAATATGAGTTTGGAAGACTTAATACGTCGGAAACTCATTAAAGAAGAAGACGCCATGTGGAACTCAGATAACCCCGATGAACTGAAAATGATGTTGCAGGGTATTAAATTAAGTCAACAACGAGGTGGAATTTTAAGAAAATAATATTGAGGTAATAAACAATTTTTGTACTCAAATTATGGCTATAAATTTCACAAACACAAAAGATACATTTTTTTATATTTTTTTATTAATATATAATTGATTATTATTGAATAAACTTATAAATAAAGAAAGAAGGTCTTTATGACGAATTTATTTGAGAAGAAATCTTTTTTAAAAGGGTTGCTTTTTGTTATTTTAGTAGTTACTTTCCTTGGGCTTAATGGGTGTTCTTTACATTTAATCCATGTCTATCTGACGTGGCAGAATGACCCTCATACAACTATGACTGTCAATGTCCAATCTTTGGGCAAGGATTACCCTGTAGAGGTTTTGTATGGACAGGAAAGTTGTCAAGGGAAGCCTGAGTTATACCCTCATCAAACGGTTGGAACTTCAAAAGAGATTCCTGGTGTAGAACCGAAAAGAACAATTCATACTTTTGAATTAACAAATTTGAAACCAGGTGAAATGTATTATTTTGTATTGAAAACGAAGAAAGGAACGTATTCGTCTGAATATAAGTTTCGCACTGTTCCTAATGATGGTTCACCACTTCACTTCGTTATAGGCGGAGACATGGGCATCTTGCCTGCGGCACCAAAATTACTCCATCAAGCAGGAAAATTAAATCCTCAATTCCTTGTAATTGGTGGTGACATCGCTTATGCGAATGGTGATGTGAAGAATGATTGGATATGGGATATTTGGTTTAATAATTGGGAAAAACACATGATAACAACGGATGGGTGTTTAATCCCTATTATTGCAGGTATTGGAAATCATGAAGTAAATAAGAAAGAGGCATCGGTACCGCAAGAGGAACGTGCTCCATTTTACCTTGGTTATTTTGCACAAGGTGGGAAAACCTTTTTTATGCGTCATTTTCATCCTTATCTCTCTTTGATTGTTTTAGATTCAAGTCATATCGTTTCAGTAGCAGAACAAACGGAATGGCTACAAACATCTTTACAGGCGTCTGAACAGTTCCCATTTATAATTCCCGTGTATCATGTTCCATTATACCCGAGCCATAGGCCATTTGATGGTGGCGTTTCTGTGGAGGAAAGGAATCTTTGGCTTCCCTTATTTGATGAATACCATGTCCCTGTCTGTTTTGAAAATCATGACCACACGTTCAAACGGACAAAACCGATGCGGAACAATCAGCCAGATGAAAATGGTACTATTTATTTGGGAGATGGGTGTTTTGGTGTAAATCCGAGAGAGATTAAAAATGCTGGATTAGGGTATTTAGAGAAAGCGAGTAGTAAACGGCACTTTTGGTTGGTGGAGATAAATGAACATGGTTTAAATGCAAAAGCCTATGATGAGCATGGTGAAAACTTTGATGAAGTAAATATTTCACCTCGTTCCGTAACCAAAAGCAAATAATATACACAACTCATTTATTCGGGTAGTGGCTTATCTTTCGTTTCAGGGGCAAAAGGCAGGATTCCTAAACCTATCAGGAATACGATAGAAATCATTACACCTGCATGCCTTATGCCAAAGCGTTGAGCGAGAGTTCCAAATGTGTATGGTGCAAATGCAGAGATATACCGTGCAACATTGTAGCAGAATCCAACACCAGTGGCTCTGAGGCGTGTAGGATATAATTCGGGAAAATAAACCGCATAGCCAGAGAAAATAGCCAGCAACATAAATCCCATAGAGAAAAACAAAACAACTGCTACTGGGAATGAGTTCGTAATAATAAAGGTTAAAGGAATTACAATCAGGCAACCGAGTAATGCTAATGCGAATGCAATTTTCCGTCCTGACCGTTTTGCTACATACCCATAACATAAAGCCCCAAAGAAGCATCCCAAATTCTGAGCCATAACAGCCAAACTCACTTTTATTTCAGTTGCCTTCTTTAATTCAGGTAGATTTTCTGGGTTTAGAATTTTACGTAAGAGTTCTGCAGACCATACACTAATCCCCCAGAAACCTACAACACCTACAGTCGCCAGTACGATGCCGACAATAGTATTTCTTCGCCAGCGAGGGTCTCCAAATAGTTCACGAATCGAGCCTAATCCTTCTTCTCCTTTCTTGGCTTTTTCTTTAGCATCATGCCAAGACTGAGGTTCTCGGATATACCACAGAATAATAAATACTAACAATCCTGGTAGAATTCCAACCAGGAATACATATCGCCATACTGTATCTACTGAGGATACCATCGTTGTCATAGTAAGATTAATCACGCCAGACATGACATTGCCAATTGCAGACATAGATTGTAAGAAGGCAAGGGCGGTCGGTCTTGAATGGTCTGGGAATGTTTCAGCAACTAAAGCGGCACCTGCGGCAAACTCTCCACCAATTCCTAAACCTGTAAGAAATCGTAACACAACGAACTGAATCCAGTTTTGGGATAGACCACTTAACCCAGTGAAACCAGCATACATTAAAATAGTTATTGCCATTGTTTTGGTTCGCCCTAAACGGTCACCTACCATTCCGAAAAATAATCCACCAGTCGCCCAACCTAACATCATACACATTGTTGCCATACCGATATACCAGTTTAAGTCCGCCTCACTTACTCCATGCACTAAGGAACGCATTGCGGGTTGTTTTGCAAATACAAAAAGCCATTGGTCCATGGTATCAAACATCCAGCCCATAATCGCCACGGCTAATACGAGGTAATGATACCCAGTTAAACCCTCTGTCCAACGTTTTTGGGACATTGTGCTTTGCTCACTCATTTTGTCTGCTCCTTCATGATATTAATTAATTACAGTAAAAAGCCTTCTTCCATAAGAACTTAATCAAAATCATTTCATTGTACTAAATGCTCTTAAGTAAAATAAAAATGGTGATACTTATTTTCAAGTTTTAATTTGCAAATAAATAGACCACACCCTATCAATAAAAAATATCGTTCCTAATTAGCAGATTAGAATAAGAATTCGGGTTCTAAAATAGGCTGAAAATTTACATCCTTATCTGTAACAGGGAATGTAACTGCCTCAAAAACACCTGTTCCTGTTCTCATAACAGCACGAGCAGTACCAAGAACTGGAACCACTCCAAATAAGTAACCGAAAGGCTTCCCCTCTTTTAATTTTTTATCGAATGTTAGCGGTAATTCTGCCCAGCCAAACATTACATTTGATAACCCACGTCCTAATTTTGTTAATGATTTCTCAAATCTCGTGGGTTTCGGCAAATCTTCATCGGGATTATATTCCTGAGCCAAAAGCAAAATGGGTTGAACAAATACAGACACCAGAACACAGAAAACGATAACTCTTTTGCTCATCTTAATATCTCCAAAAGTATTAATTTAATTTTTTCAAATATTATCTATATAGTTTAACAAAAATAGCAACGATTGTCAACAAATTTCTTACTAATTTTTATCTTCTCTTTTTGCAATTCCCATCCATAAACCTAAAACACTAATGCAAATACCAACAATTAGAAAGTCATTTATTATTTTCTTTAGGCTATTTATGCCCATACTCTTTTCACATCCGCATGATGATTTTTCTTCATTTCCACTTCCTTCTCCTTCTGTTGTTCCTTCACTTGCCCCTTCAGAGGTGGAAATTAATGTATATTCTCCATTTTTTGTTACCGTTACGTTATCAGTCAAGATAACCTTTATGGATGCAGGTTTTGTCCACTTGTCTATACTTTTAAAGTCAATCGTATATTCTTCCCCAAGATTTAAATTTTCAACCTTCTCACCGCTTTTACGATAAATATTATCTTTTGTTAATTTCCACATGGCTCCTGCTTTTACAGCCTCTGCTGGTGTAATATTTACAATAAGTGAGCCTCTCTCTTCATACACACCTGCTGCTCCGTTAATAATCCCTGCTTTCAAATCTATTACTATATCATCAGGTACTTTCCAGCCTGGAATCTTTTTAAATTCGATTGTGTATATATCCGTAGGAACACTATCTTCTATCGCACCACTATCTTGCCATATCTCTTGTCCTACTCGACGCCATTTTGCACCTTCATCAACCGCTTTGGTTGGGAGTAATGTAACTTTTAATGAGCCTGTTAATCTTTCATAAATACCATTTTCTATAATAGCCTCCCCTTTTTCTATTCTGACCTCCTTGTCTTCTGGGGGTGCCCATCCTCTTATACCTGTTTTGAACGTAATTGTATAGGTTCCCTCGTCCAAGAATACTGTTTTGCCTGAGGAATACCAAACATCACTTACTCCTGATATTTGCCAGCCTCCCTCTAAATCACGAATTTCTGCTGGGTATAGATTTACCGTTAGAGCAGTGCTATTGGTTTGCGGATATCCATAGAAAGGTAAAAATAACAAAGTAATAAAGAAAAATATTCGCCAATATTTGTTCATATTCAAAGAACTCCTTTTGCTTACTAACTAACTATTTATAATACCATTTAAGGAATACCAAAAAAAACTCTTACTCATTTTGTAAATCTATTTTTCTAATTATTAATAAAAATATCATGAATTGTCAACATTTTATATAAAAAATTATGTTAATGCTTTCTAAATTTCATGTTTTAATATAATATAATAAAACATCACTATTAAAAAACTTATACTTTTGTTAGTAGTAGAAGGACGGTCTATGAATATGGAAATGAATACCTATGAATCTGAGTTAAATCATTTTGATAAGGTGATTCGTAAAGAGAGTTTATTAAAATTAATTAGGGATAAAAATGTTAAAGAAAGTGCTAATAAACCTTTACGACTGTTTAATCTCCACTGTCATAGTTTTTTTTCATACAACGGATATGGTCTATCCCCGACTGCATTGGTATGGAGAGCGTTACAAAATGATTTTTATGCGATAGGACTTGTAGACTTTGATGTGCTTGATGGTATAGATGAGTTCTTAGAGGCATGTTCTCTATGTAGGCTTCGTGGTTGTGCTGGTTTTGAAACTCGCATCTTTGTTCCACAATTTGCATCACTTGAAATTAATTCTCCTGGAGAGCCAGGCATTAGCTATCACATTGGGATGGGTTTCACTACCAAAGAGGTAAAGAAACCAGAAGTATTAACAAAACTGAAAAATCTTGCACAAACGCGAATACAAAAGATGTTACAGCAAGTAAACAAATATCTTTCACCCTTGACAATCGATTACACAAATGAGGTTTTACCCTTAACTCCTTGTGGCAATCCAACTGAAAGACATTTATGTACTGCTTATTATCAAAAAAGCCGGTCTTTCTTCTCATCGGAAAAAGATAGCATCCATTTCTGGTCAGAAAAATTGAGATGTTCTATTAATGACATTGAAAATATTTTTCAAGACCCTGTCAATTTTCAAAATTTGATTCGTTCACGGCTTATGAAATCGGGCGGGCCTGGCTATGTCCCTCCTCAAAAGGAAAATTTCCCTACATTGTTAGAGGTCAACGAGTTCATATTAGCAAATCACGCTATCCCTACCTTTGCCTGGCTTGATGGAACAAGCTCGGGGGAACAAAAAATTGAGGAATTACTAACTATCATGATTCAATCTGGTGTATGTGCTGTGAATATTATTCCCGACCGCAACTGGAACATTAAAGACCCTGAAATAAAGAAAAGGAAAGTTCAACATCTTTATGATTTTGTGAAACTTGCAAATGATTTATATTTACCTGTATTTATCGGTACAGAATTAAACGCCCCCGGACAAAAATTTGTAGATGATTTAGATACACCTGAATTAACACCTTTTTATCAAATATTTTTAGATGGTGTTCATATTGCTTACGCCCATACTGTTCTTGAAAAGACTGCTGGCATGGGCTTTACAAGCCCATGGGCACAGAATTATTTTGCGAATAGAAAAGAGCGGTATGAGTTCTTTAAGGAAATAGGAGAACGTTTATCACCTGTCATATAATCAATAAATGTATAGTATAAAGGATTAAACAAAGGAAACAACTAATTATGAGTTCAAACCCGATACCTCAACCACCACAGAAGAAGAGAATTAAAAAAAGAACCCTTTTGCCATGGTTATTAGGTGTTCTTTTTTGGTGTATTTTTTTATTATGGTACCAATACACCCCAAGTAACGATACTGTGGAATTCTTCTATTCATGCGGGCTTTACCGTGCTAATACTCTCATCTTTACCTTGCTTCAACAGACAACCACTCACTCTTTTGCAATATGGTTAGTTCCATCCTGTATCTTATTATTTCTCATTCTTTGGATAGCGAATTGGGTTTATATTCGTAAAAAGTTAAAAAAATCCCATTTTTGGGGAATCTTCTGGTTAATAAAATGGACATTTATCCTGAGTGGTTTTTTAACAGTGGCTTATTTAGGCTTATGGGGTGCTGGTTATCAACGGAAACCAATTGAAGAAAAACTTAGCCTCGAAATTGCAAAGCCAGACGAGGCAGAAGTGAAGAAAATAATGGAACAACTTCTATTTGTTATTGTAGATAATAATCTTCCGAGGGAACAGCGGAATCCTAAACAGAGTATCCAACAAATCTCAAAAACGATGCAGAAAATCGTAGCGGAATGGGATGAGATACCAATTTACCTTCCTTTACACGTTCGCAAAACACCACCAGGTATGTTTTTATTTAATAGCACATCTGGTATGTGTTTTCCACTTACATTAGAACCCCATGTTGACGGAGCCTTACCTCCACATGCATTTGTTGCAACAGCAAGTCATGAACTCGCACATATTGCTGGTTTCTGTGGAGAAGCAGATGCTAGTTTTGTGGGATATGTAAGTGCCCTACAGAGTGATGACCCTTTTGCTCAATATTCTGTAGCATTAGACATTTACGAACGGCTCGCATCATTTCTACCAGGAGAAGAACGAAAAAAGGCTATTGAACAACTACCGTCTGAAGCACAACAGGACTTAAAGGAAGAACGAGAAATTGTGAATAAATATCGTGTGAAATGGTTTTCTGAAATATCATGGAAGGCTTATGATAAATATCTCAAGTCGCAAGGCGTTAAAGAAGGTGTTCGTGATTACGGAAGGGCTACTAATTTATTCATTGCAGGTATTCGCAAGGGCTTAATCTCACTACCCGAAATACAGCAATACCAACCAGATAATACTCCAAGTTCGGAGGAAGCAATGCCAGTGGAAGAACAAAATCCAGAAGAAGAGGGCAACTCGGATATATAAACATGATATACTTAAAAAAATAATATACATTTTAATATTAAAAGGACATAATGTATGCCTGTAAACCTCGCTGTTTTATTGTCGGGAAGTGGAACAACATTGCAAAATTTGATTGACCGTATTAGAGAAGGCACTTTAGATGCAAAAATTAATGTTGTTATTTCATCCAAATCTACAGCATACGGATTGCAAAGAGCAAAACAGAACCAAATTCCTACAGTTGTTATTCGACCAAAAGATTTTCCTGATTTTCAAACTTTTAATCAAGAATTATGGAACACTATCCGCAGGTATTCAGTAGACCTTGTTGTTTTAGCAGGCTATCTTTCACTTATTTCTGTGCCTGATGATTTTAGAAATCGCATAATGAATATTCACCCTGCGTTAATCCCTGCTTTTTGTGGGAAGGGTATGTATGGTCATTATGTCCACGAAGCAGTATTAAAAGCAGGGGTAAAAGTTACTGGATGCACTGTCCATTTTGTTGATGAGCATTATGACCATGGTCCAATTATCCTTCAAGAAGCGGTGCCTGTTCTTGATGATGATACTCCAGAAACACTGGCTGAACGAGTTCAGGCTAAAGAGCGGAAACTCTATCCCCTTGCTATTCAGTTGTTTGCAGAAAATCGACTTAGAGTAGAAGGAAATAAAGTTCACATATTACCTAAATAGATTGGAAAAAGAGAAGGGAATATGTCTCTGCAACAGGTAACGTCGCATTCAAAAATTCCGTTATGTTTGCCGAATGGATGCTTAAATAAAGAGGCTATTCGTTGGGATAGTTATCCATTTGTTGACGCAAAATTATATAAAGATTGGGGAAGAAAAAAACAATGGATGTATTGGGCAGTAGTATCTCCAGATGGTGTTTTTGCAACTGTAATTGCAAATGCTGACTATATGAAGATTGGTTCTGTGTATCTTGCAATGTTCAATAAAAACAACCCTATTGAAAAAGCAAGCATCCAGTTTACGAAACAACAGATACATATCCCTCCCAATCCTTATAAGGAAGCATATTTTAAGCATAAAAACATGTGGCTTGAATATCGAATAGAGCAAGGCTCAACAAATTTATACGCAAGAACACATATCCATGGACAAGAATTTATTGCAAATATAGAAATATTTAGGGATATGGACTTCCCCACATTAAATGTTGTCATTCCATGGACAGAACGACGTTTTCAGTTCACATCAAAACAATTACCATTTTCAGCAAGAGGAAAAGTACGATATAAAGATATGGTACTTGAATTTAATGAAAAAGACACGTTTGCATGTCTGGATTACGGTTCGGGCAAATGGAAATATAAGACGGATTGGAACTGGTCTGCTGGTTATGGTATCGATACTCAAGGTAGAAAGGTTGCTATAAACTTAGGGGCACAATGGACAGATGGAACAGGACAGAATGAAAACGGTTTATGGATTGACAACCAATTTTTTAAAATTCATGAAGAGGTTACATTTATATGGGACAAAAAAGAACCGCTCCATCCTTGGCATATAAGAAGTAAAACCTCGGATGATATTGATTTAACTTTTAGTCCGTTTCATATCCGACCCGATAAGACCAATTTGATATTGCTAAAATCGGAAGTGGTTCAATGTTTTGGAACCTTTTGTGGTAAAATAAAACTTGGAAATGAAAATATAGAGATAATATCATTAATAGGTTGGGCAGAGGAACATCATGCTTATTGGTAAAAATTTGGGAACAAATTTGCTTACTGATTAGTTATAATATAATACTAAAGTAAATAATATGTTTATTAAAGGTATGTGTTATGATGAGATGGGAGAAAAAAAAGGTAACTTCCGACAAATCAACAATAACAAAAATTACTCGGCCTGATGGAAGTACAATCCAGTCAGAAGAACAACCACGTACAACTATCAAAAATATAGGTTCTCTACAGGAACTCCTCCAACAAATAGGGAACATTCCTCAATGGAAATTCAACGAGGCACTAAAAGAATCGCAACGGACAGGAAAATTTATTGTTGAGATTCTCGAGGAAAAGGGAATTATTAGTCATGACTCCATCATGTCTTTACTAATTAAGCAATGTAAAATTCCTTTAGTAAGTCTACTCAGTTATTCAATTGACAGTAAAGTCGTAAAGATGATACCCCCAGAAATTTGTGATAAATATCGAATACTTCCTATTGATAAAATGGGTAATACAATAACCCTTGCTATGGTGAACCCTCTGGATGCTGAAGCCATTAAAATAGCGAAACAATACTGTCCTAATTTGCAAATACGTCCAATATTGTGCTCATACAAAGAATTTGAAAAGGTAAAAAGAAGGTATCTTCCTTCCATGGAAGGAACTACCACGGGTCAAAAAGTTGAGGAGAACATATCTACTGAACAATCAATATCTTCGCAAGAAGAACAAATTGAAACTATACCTGAGGCTGTTCCTGTGGAACCTGAATTACTTGACCCTAAAACACAAGAAAAGATTCAGCAAGAGCAATCATTTTTACATACAGTATTTACAGAGCCAATAAGCGTAGAAACATCAATAAATAAGGTTAATGTTGAAAAAGAAGACTTCTCACTTCAAGACCTTGCCGCTTCCATGATTAGTAGTTTGCAAGGTTCGTATGAATTACTTATCCGTAAAATAAAACTTTTTAACACCTTAACGCCAGAGGAGGTTGCTAATATCTTTGTTCGTTGTCAACAAATACACCTGAACGAAGGGGATGTTTTGTTCTCAAAGGGTGATATTGGAAAAAGTCTTTATGTCCTTATCAGTGGAGAGATTGAAGTATTTGATGATGAAAAACAAATATGTTGTTTATCACCAGGAGAGATGGTCGGTGAAATGGCAGTGATTACACAAAACAAAAGAAGTGCAAGTGTCAGAGCAAAAGAAGACTCTGTCCTTTTAGAAATAAATATTAATGACCTTTATCGGTTTATCCCCCCTATCGTTGCAATCAAACTACTAACAAATATTATCTTTACTCTTAGTGAACGTCTACAAACCATAAACGAAAAACTTGCTTCAAAAACAAAATAGCCAACCCCTTCCCCCACATAATGAGTTTCATGTATTTATTATAAAAATATAATCCAGATACTTTTATCTTTAAGGGTATCATCAGCGTCCCTGATGATGAAAAATGAAGCATATAGGACAAACAAAATACAATCCATTAACAGTATAGACACAATTTATTAGGTAG